>JAJDZQ010000169.1 GCA_022824565.1 Anaerolineae bacterium
CAGTTTGTCTGCCAGCAGCCGCGAGGCGAAAGTTTCTTGCAAAGCGATCTGTGGATTGTCCCAGATTTGCTTGGCGATGTAAGCAAGTTCTTCGTCCTGCTCGTTGATGTGCTGCAGGATGATCTGCCCAATGTCCATGCCATTCCCCCCAATTTGCAAGTGTTACATGCCCAAGTGATTTTCCGTGCTGAAGTATACCGCTTCGCCTGCATGAAAGCAGCCCTTGTCGTCGCCGTCAGCACCAGGGCAATCGCATCAAAACGAAACCCATGATGCCAGCGACCAAATAAATCAAATACTTGCCACAGAGGCACTGAGACACAGAGAATAGCGTTCAGTTTAACTTTGAGTGGCTGACAGCTCGCCCGCATTACAACATGGATTCCGAATTGTTCTGCTTTACCAAACCAAACTCTGTGCCTCTGTGTCTCTGTGGCAAATAAACAATTAAATGCGATTGCCCTGCTGTCAGCGCTTAGGCTTCGTCGCGCAGCGGTATGACCAGGTCTTTGCGAAAGGTCGTCAACGAAACCAACTGCCCCTCGCCGTCGATGACGAAGAGATCTTCCACACGCACGCCAAAGCCAAGTTCGGGATAATACAAGCCCGGCTCGATACTGAAGACATTGCCGACCTGGAAAATGTCCTTGCGCGCCAGGTGGCTTAGGGATGGAGCCTCGTGGATGTCGATGCCCACGCCATGACCCAGGCTGTGCATATAGCCGCGGAGGGTCTTGGGGTCGCTGCGCGAAGTGGCGTGTCCGCGCGCTTCAAAATGATCTTGCACGGTTTCTTGCATGATATGCGTCGGCTTGTTGAGCCCATAAGCCTCGACCGCGATATCGAAGGCTTCCATGACCGTGTCGTAAGCGGTCTGCACTTCGGGCGGGGCAAAACCGATGCACCAGGTGCGCGTCATATCGTGGTGATAGCCACCGCCCTGCTCGCGCGGGAATAGATCGAATACGATAGCTTGCCCAACCTGCAAAGGCATATCCGCCTCGCCGCGGCTGTGTGGCGAGCCGCCATCTGCTCCCTGTGCGAAGATCATGCCGGGGTCTTCCAGCCCGCGCGCCATCAGTTCGCGCCGCACCAAATCTTTGACCGCGCCTATGGTTGCGCGCCGACCCATCGCATCCAACAGAATATCGCCATCCCTGCGCAAGCCGGCGATGAAATCCCAGGCAGTTTGCATGACGGCGTTGCTACGTTGCGCCACCGACTTCATGCGCGCGATTTCTTCGGCATCTTTGGTCAACATGGCGCTTTCAATGACAGTTGGCGAGCCTTCTGCCACGAACGCAAATTGCGATTGCGCGGCAAGCAGTTGATAGAGCGCGATTGTCTTGTTGACCTGCCACGCGCCATAGAGCCCAACCCGCCCGCTCTGCACGCCGATCTCTCGTAGCAGATCGCCGAAGAAGAGCGCAGTCGCTTCTGCTGCCTTGTATTCGGCCTCCACGAGGCGATCGTTGTAGCCCAGCTCGGCAGATGTCTTGACTGGCAAGCCGCTTTTTTGGGCTTCGGCAAGTTCGATGCCGCCGCAAACCAGCAGGATCTCGCCGTCGCGCGCTTTGACAATCGTGCCATGCGTGATGTTCGCGCCATTGCTGAGGTAATAGCGGGCGCTGTTGAATTCTTCGCCGCCGAATACGATGAACGCGTCCAGGTCACGCTCGTGCATCAGTTTGTCGATATCGGACTTCATGGTCGAATACTCCTTCGCCAAAACCCCTATTGCATGCCAAATTGTAGGGGCGATACTGGGTTCGCCCAAAACTTTGCGCAGATTCTAACGCGGGCGACACAAGTATCGCCCCTACAAATATCGCAATATAGGGGAAGTTCTGACGACTGATGATGTTTCTTCGATTCATTTAGGCGCAATCAACACCCGCTAACACTCGCGCCAAGTCAGATTCTTGCCCCGCCAGCACAGTCCGCGGGTCGAGCAAGACGCGTCCGCCAGCGATGCGCGCGATGATGGGCGGGTCGGCACGACGCAGCGCCGTTTTGAGCGCTTGTGGATTTGCGCTGTCCAAGGCCAGCAGCCAGGTTGGCAATGTCGCGCCGGGCAAGCTGCCGCCACCGATAGTTGAAGCGCCTTTTATCACGTTGCCGCCACTCACTTTTGCCCAACGATGGGCCGTGTCGGCTATGTCATCGAGAGGGCGGGAAATCATCTGCCAGACGGGGATGCGCGCCAAAGCCTCGTCCCGCCGATAGTGTTCCAGCGTAGCCAACAGCGCCGCATAGGTCAGTTTGTCGACGCGCAACGCCCGCGCCAGGGGATGCGCTTTTAGCTGCCCGACTGCCTCTGCCCTGCCCAGGATGAGGCCCGCTTGTGGTCCGCCCAGCAGCTTGTCGCCACTAAAGCAGACCAGATCGACGCCCGCTGCCAGGCTCGCCTGTACAGTCGGTTCCTGCTCAAGCCCAAATTGCGCCGTATCGATTAACGCGCCGCTGCCCAAATCATCCACCGCCAGCAGGTCTCGTTCATGCGCCAGCGACACCAGCGCGGGCAGGTCTGGCTGATGAACAAAGCCTATCTGCTTGAAGTTGGAGCTGTGCACGCGCAGCAGCAGGGCCGTGCGCTCGGTCAGCGCGTCCGCAAAATCGTCTATCCGTGTGCGGTTGGTTGTGCCGACTTCGACCAAGTCTGCGCCGCTCTGCTGCATGATGGCTGGGATACGAAAGCCGCCACCGATCTCCACCAGTTGTCCGCGCGAAATGATGACTTCCTTATCGCGTGCCAGCGCAGACAGAATCAGCACCAGCGCGGCGGCATTGTTGTTGACGACCAGCGCAGCTTCTGCGCCGGCAATGTCGCGCAGCATATCGGCGGCATGGTCGAGGCGACTGCCCCGTTCTCCGCTCTGCAGGTCGAATTCCAATGTGCTGTAGTCGGCGGCTGCCGCGCGCATGGCCACATTCGCCGCATCCGACAAAGGAGCGCGCCCCAGGTTTGTATGAATGATCACGCCGGTCGCGTTGATGACCGGGCGCAGACTGGGCTGCTGTTGTCGAAGCAGGTCTTCAGCGGCGCGCTGGATGATGGCGGCTGGCGCAAGTTCAACTTCTTGTCCCGCCAAAATTACCTGACGGGCAGCCGCCAACTCGGCGCGCAGGGCAGCCACGACCAGCGAGCGGCTGTGCTGCTTTATCAATTCCTGGGCAGCATCGTGGGTCAGCAGCGCGTCCATGGCTGGCAAGCCACGCAGACGGGCGCGTTCAGGCTTCATTCGCCAATTCGCGGTTGCGCAAGAATATCTCCAGGGCGAGGAAGAGCAAAGCCAGCATGCAGGCGACAGGCAGGCTGAGGTAGCGAGGGATCATCAGCCAGGCGCAAAGCACCGCCAGGATGCCGATCCAGACGCTGCGCCGTACAACTACCCCGGTCATTAGCGGACGGTTGGGCGCGAGGTATTGGCCCAGCAGGCGAAAGAAAGGGATGGCGCTGCCCGTAACGGCGATCTGCAGCAGGATGAAAAAGAGCCAGAGTTCGCCGCCGATGCGCGGACGAGACATGAGCACCAAGGCGGCCAGCCCTGCCCAGCCAACCAGCATCATCCCCAGCCCTGCCAGCAGCACGCCGCGGCCTTCGTCGCCGGCCAAGGATGGGGAGGTCTGTGCGCTGCGCTCGCCGCTGCGGATTAACATAGACAATTCGTCCGCTCGTTTATGGCACCAGTGTATGCAGAAACGCGCTGGCTAGCCAGTTCAGCTCGCCTCGATATCGACAGACAAGATCCGGTCGGCGATGATGCCGCGGGCCGGGCGCTGCGGGTCGATGCGCTGCAAGCTCTGCAATACTTGCAAACTGCCGGCATCGGCGACGCGGCCAAATACAGCGTGATTGCCATTCAGGTGCGGCGTTGGCACGAAAGTGATGAAGAACTGCGAGCCGTTGGTGTTGGGTCCGGCATTTGCCATGCTGAGTGTGCCAGGCGCGTCATGACGAATCTGCAATGCCGCTGGCTCGTCGTCCCAGCGATAGCCGGGTCCGCCACGGCCGCTGCCAGTCGGGTCGCCGCCTTGCGCCATGAAGCCATCCAGCACGCGGTGAAAGATGACGCCGTCATAGAAGCCATCGTTCGCTAAAAAGACGAAATTGTTGACGGTGAGGGGCGCGCGGTCGGCAAAAAGGTCGATTGTGATGTCGCCTTTGCTGGTGCGCATGGTGGCAGTATAGGTCTTCTTGGGGTCGATCTGCATGGCGGGCGGGCGGGCATATTGTTTGGGCATGGGGGTCTCCTGTTGAGGCTAGGCAAATAGGGGTGCAGGGTAGCAGAGTCTGGGTGGCAGGGGTAGCTTCAGACTTCGGGTTCGCAGCGTTGGCAGAATAATTGATGATGCTATACTTCAATATAGAATCTGAGGTAGCGACCATGAATGTTGAAGTGAACCATAACAATTTGGAGTGGGCTCGCGACATAGCCGGCTTGAAACTTGAGGATGCCGCCAAGCGAATTGGACTTTCCGAGTCTGGCAAGAGCAAGGCTGTTGACAAACTTCGGGAGCTTGAGAATGGTGATCGCCCTCCAACACAACGGCAGTTGGAGAACATGGCGCGAATCTATTGTATACCGGTTGCCGCGTTCTACCTGGACTCATATCCACGCGAAAGCGACATAGGCGAAGACTTCCGCACTTTGCCAGAGCAGTCAAGCAACACTCAGGCCAATCGACATCTGCAAGCGCTCACAAGCAACATTAAAGCACGGCAGAGCATTACTAGAGATTTGCTAGAAGAGGAAGACACCGAGCCACTGGCGTTCGTTAGGTCGACAAGCATCGCTGTGGACCGACAGCTTGTCGCGGACGAAATCACGCAAACAATTGGTTTCGACTTGAAGCAGTACAGACGGCGACCAAGTAATCCACACGAGTGTTTCAAGTATCTCCGCGACTGCATTCAGAGTGCTGGGATTTTCGTCCTGCTGCTTAGCGATCTGGGGCATCCGGCGACGAATACAATCCCTGTTGATGTGTTTCGTGGATTCGCGCTTGTCGACGATATCGCTCCATACATAGTCATCAATCGCAAGGACGCGAAGGTTGCGCAATCGTTCACAGCTCTACATGAAGTTGCGCATATCTGGCTTGGGTCCAGCGGCATTTCGGGCAAGGTGAATAACAGGGGTTCAGAAATCGAGCGCTTTTGCAATGCAGTGGCTGCACGGATTCTCTTACCGCGCGAAGAACTCAAGGTGTTCAATTCATATCGAGGGCTTCCAGCCAATACACTACTAGGCAAAGTCACTGACTTCGCCAGGTCCCGAGTCATCAGCAGTTCTATGGTCGCGTACAACCTCTTGCTTGAGCAATACATTGTTCAAGACACTTGGCGACAGATGCAGCGCATGCTAGACGCGGCGCGCGCGGCACAAGAACAAGCGGATGCCGACAAACGAGCGCAGCAGAAGGCACTGGGAAGCACTCCACTAATTGATAACAATCGGATTAAGCGATATTCGCTTGGTGAGAATCTGCTGAATCTTGCCGAGAGATCTCTTGCAACAGGCGACCTGACCCCCACAAAGGCAAGCACGTTGCTTGGTGTCAATCCACGCAAGATACGCTCGTTCCTCGACCCCAGGCGGTTTTCAAGGGGGACTTGAGTGCGCTACCTGCTAGATGCGAATGTACTTATCAATGCGCATGATCAATATTATCCGATTCACAGGATTCCGTAGTTCTGGGACTGGATTATCGAAAACGCCAAATCGGAAAGAATTAAGATGCCATTTGAAATGTTGGCGGAAGTAAAACGAGGAAATACTAATCGAACGAAGCAATTGCCAGAAGACGAGCTATTGCGCTGGCTAGGCTGCGATAATCACGAAGCCGCTTTGCGGTTGGATGCAAGCGCAGATTCCTACTTAGTAAATCGTGTCTACAGGGAGGGATACGAGATACCACGACCTTCGCTAGATCAACTGAAAAAGATCGGCAAAGATCCCATTCTTATCGCATATGCACTGGCCGAGTCCGACTGTAAAATTGTTACGATGGAGGCCAAACAGCCTAATGCAACAGACAAAACGAAGAAGATTAAGCGGAAAATACCGTTTGTATGCCGAAAGCTGAGCATTCAATGTATTGACACCTTTGAACTAATTGACGAACTCGACTTTCGTATTCCCTAGATTTTCTTGCCTACTCCTTGCCAATTATTCATCCGATAAGCGCCATGCCACAAACCAGCGAACTCTTCCACACCATGCGCTACGGTCCCGCGCCCGAATCCGCCGATGCCGCCGCTGCCTGGCTGGATTCCCACAATCGCCAGTTCAATCTGTTCATCGGCAACCAGTGGGCTCCACCCGCGACCGGCGACTACCTGTCTGTGACCAACCCAGCGCGCGAGCAGCCCTTGGCGCGAGTCGCAGACGCCAGCCCCGCCGACATCGACTCAGCCGTCTGCGCAGCCCGCAACGCATTTGCAAGCTGGTCGGCGCTGCGCCCACATCGGCGCGCCCGCCATCTTTATGCCATCGCCCGCAACATCCAGAAGCATGCCCGGCTGCTGGCTGTGGTGGAAAGCCTCGACAACGGCAAACCCATCCGTGAATCGCGCGATGTGGATGTGCCGCTGGCCGCGCGCCACTTTACTCATCACGCCGGCTGGGCGCAACTGCTGGAAAGCGAATTGCGGGATTATCAGCCGCTGGGCGTGGTGGGACAAGTCATCCCCTGGAACTTCCCGCTGCTGATGCTGGCGTGGAAGATTGCGCCGGCGCTGGCCATGGGCAACACGGTGGTCATCAAACCAGCGCCCTATACGCCATTGAGCGCGCTGTTGTTCGCCGAGGTCATCGCCGAAGCAGGTCTGCCGGCTGGCGTGGTCAACATCGTCACGGGCGGTGATGCGGCCGGCGCGGCGTTGGTGGCGCACAAGGGTCTGGACAAGGTGGCATTTACGGGCTCGACAGCGGTGGGGCGGCAGATACGGCGCGTCACAGCGGGCACAGGCATCAAGCTCACCCTGGAGCTTGGGGGCAAGTCGCCGGTTGTGGTCTATGACGATGCCGACCTGGATGGCGCGGTCGAAGGGCTGGTCGATGCCATATTCTTCAATCAAGGCGAGGTCTGCTGCGCTGGTTCGCGGTTGCTGGTGCAAGAGAATATCGCCGAGGCATTCCTGGCGCGGCTGAAGAAGCGCATGTCGCATTTGCGCCTGGGCGACGCGCTGGACAAGGGCATCGATATCGGCGCAGTTGTCGATCCCATCCAGCGCGAGGCAATCGAAAGCTGGGTGCAACGTGGCATCAGCGAAGGCGCAGCAGTCTTTCAGCCCAGCCTCGACCTGCCAGAAAACGGCTGCTTCTATCCGCCCACCCTGCTGACCGGGCTGGAAGCCGCTGCGACAACCACGCA
Source organism: Anaerolineae bacterium (assembly GCA_022824565.1). Lineage (GTDB taxonomy): Bacteria > Chloroflexota > Anaerolineae > Aggregatilineales > Phototrophicaceae > UBA6055. Next base: position 7,381 of record JAJDZQ010000169.1, read on the forward strand.
GGAAGAGATCTTTGGACCCGTGCTGGTGGCGATGAGCTTCCGCACGCCCGGCGAAGCTATCGAGCTGGCAAACAATACGCGCTATGGCTTGGCGGCATCGGTATGGAGCGAAAATATCAGCCTGGCGCTGGAAACGGCGCGCAGCATCAAAGCCGGCAGCGTGTGGATCAATAGCACGAACTTGTTTGACGCGGCGGCTGGCTTCGGTGGGTATCGCGAGAGTGGGTTCGGTCGCGAAGGCGGCAAGGAAGGGCTCTTCGCCTACCTGCAGCCACGCTGGCAGAAACGGGCGCGTCCCGAGCTGGGCGATGCGCAGGCCGATTGGGGTGCGCACACCCCGCCCGCGCCAGCAACCAGGCTTCCCTACGGCTCTTCGGCAGGAGCGAAGGAGGTTGCGCTGGATCGCACAGCAAAGCTCTATATTGGCGGCGCGCAGCAACGGCCGGATGGCAATTATACGCGCGCGGTGCTGTCGGCAACTGGCGAACTGCTTGGACAAGTCGGTGATGGCAACCGCAAAGATATTCGCAATGCCGTAGAAGCAGCACATAAAGCCAAAAACTGGGCTTATTATTCTCCGCACAATCGCGCGCAGATTCTCTATTACATCGCCGAAAACCTATCGGCGCGGTTGGCTGAATTCGCCAGGCGCATCGCCGATATGACCGAAGTGGCCGAGGCGGCTGGGCGTGGCGAAGTCGACTTGTCAATTGACCGTCTGTTCCACTGGGCGGCGCTGGCAGACAAAGCGGGCGGGAGCATTCAAGAGACGAACACCCGCGGACTGGTCGCGGCGATCCACGAGCCGGTTGGCGTCATCGGCATCGCCTGCCCAAACGAAGCGCCGCTGCTGGCTTTTGTCTCGCTGGTCGCGCCAGCCATCGCGCGTGGCAACACGGTCGTCTGCATCCCGTCGCAACAGTTTCCTTTGTGCGCGACCGATCTTTACCAGGTGCTGGACACGTCCGATCTGCCCGCTGGGGTGGTCAATATCGTCACGGGCGACCGCGACCACCTGGTCAAAAGCCTGGTCGAGCACGACGCTGTCGACAGTTTGTGGTACTTTGGCGATGCAGAAGGCAGCCGCCAGGTCGAGGCGCGCAGCCGCCACAATATCAAGCGCACCTGGGTGAACTATGGCTCGATGCGCGACTGGAGCGATGCGCAGCAAGGCGCTGGCGAAGAGTTCCTGCGCGAGTCGGTCGAGGTCAAGAATATCTGGGTGCCGACCGGATTTTGATCGTCCAGGCGCTCGTTCGGCTCCCGAAAAAACAGTGGTCGTCAAAGACCCAGGCTCACTGCCCGAAACTTTTCGCCAGCTCCAACAATGTGGCCAGCATCATCTTCGCGCCATTAACGCAGTCGGCGTCGCTGGTGAGCTCGTTGGGATTGTGGCTGATGCCCGCCACCGACGGCACGAAGTACATCGCCGCCGGGGCAATGCGCGCCATATTCTGCGTATCGTGTCCGGCGAAGCTGAGCATGCGCTGGCGAGACAGGCCCAGCTTGTCCGCAGCCCGCTCGATGGCCCGCATCACCGACTCGTCCATTTGCGCAGGCACGACCGGCGGCGTCGCTTCGACTTCGGCGCGCAAGTCAAATTCGCGAGCGCAATCGTCCAGCAGGCGCATCAGTTCAGATTGCATGTCGTCCATTTCCACTTCTGAGCCATGCCGAAATTCCAGCGCGAATGTCACCTGCGCGGGCACGATGTTGTAGGCGCCTGGCTCGGCGTGAATGATGCCAACATTGCAGACGCCGGGCGTGAATCGCCGCATGACCAGTTCGCGCGCCCGCAGCACAAATTGAGCGGCTCCCCACAGGGCATCGCGCCGCAGATTCATGGGCTTGGTGCCTGCATGCGCCGCCTCGCCAAACAGCCGCACTTGCAGAGCGCGAATGCCGACGATGGCATCGACCACGCCGATCTGGACGCCCGCGGTTTCCAGGCGCGTGCCTTGTTCTATATGCAGCTCCACAAAAGCCAGCACATCATCGCGACGCGCAGCAAGCATAGAATCGCGGCTGATGCCGGCGGCGGAAAAACGACTGTCGAGTTCGGATTGCGGCAATCTGGCGCTGGCCAGGTCGCCCCCAGAAAGCTGCCCGCTCATGGCGCGGCTGCCCATCAAGCCCATGATGGCGCTTTCTTCGTCGGTAAAATTGATCGCTTCTATCGAGACCGGCGGCACATATCCGCTTTCTTTGAGCGCGCGCAAAGCCTCGAGGACGACGAGCACACCCAGCGCGCCATCGAAACGTCCGCCATTGGGCACGCTGTCCAGATGCGAGCCCGCCAAGATACGCTTGGGGCTGGGCGGATCGCTGTGCAAGATGCCGGACTGATTGCCCGCGCCGTCGATCGCATAGTCCAGCCCGGCTTCGACAATTTTGCGGCGGAACCATTCGCGGGCTTCGATATCGACAGCAGTCAGCGCAGGCCGCGATACACCGCCAGCAGATGTCGCGCCGATCTTTGCCAATTCGCGCAGGTCGGACAAAAAACGTTCTGCATTAATTGTGTATGTCATACGCTGGATACCCCCTCGCTGGCCTACTCGCTCGAATAGCTATTGTACCTGTGGACGGCTCAAGAGTCGCCCCAACACCCCCCTCCCCGAAGCAACAGGGAGGGGGAGCGCATGCAGAGAAAATGAAATCTGATGCTCAATTTCTTGCAGAATAACAAGTTTTGCTCTGGTTTCTCGACGAGTCTCCCTTCTCCATTGATATGGGGAAGGGCCGGGGCTGGGGTAGAAAAAACTCCCCTGCCCTCGTCCGAGGGTGAATGGGGGCTTGCTTAGCTTGTTCACGAAACTCGGCACTCCCGATACTTCTGCAGGGTACATCAGCGCGCCATTCCAACCTATAATGGCGCAAGGCACAACACAAAGGAGCAAGCGATGAAGTTAGTTTCCTGGAATGTCAATGGCATCCGCGCCGCGCATCGCAAGGGTTTTCTCGATTGGCTGCATGCGGCATCGCCCGATGTGTTGACTGTGCAAGAAACCAAGGCGCATCCCGACCAGCTCGCGGCCAAATTGCGCCAGCCCGATGGCTATCACACCTGGTGGGCAAGCGCCGAACGCAAGGGCTACAGCGGCGTCGGCCTCTTCAGCAAATCACAGCCGCGCGATGTGCAGGTTGGCCTGGGCATCGAGAAGTTCGACAGCGAGGGCCGCACCCTCATCGCCGATTTTGACGACTTCACGTTGATGACGACCTACCTGCCCAATGGCAAGGCCAGCCAAGAACGTCTGCGCTACAAGATGGAATACAAAGAGGCTTTCCTCGATTATGCGAATGGCTTGCGGGCGGCGGGCAAGTCGGTGGTCTTTTGCGGCGATATCAACACCGCGCATAACGAGATCGACCTGACTCACCCCAAGCCGAACTCGAAGTATTCGGGCTTCCTGCGCGAAGAGCGCGACTGGATCGACAAAGTGGTGGAGCAGGGTTACATCGATATCTACCGCCACCGCAATCCCGAGCAAGCAGGCGCCTATTCCTGGTGGTCGATGCGGAGCGGGGCGCGCGCGAAAAATGTCGGCTGGCGGATCGATTATTTCTTCATCTCGCCCGACCTGCTGGAGCGTGTTACCGATGCCGCAATCCACGCCGATGTCATGGGCAGCGATCACTGTCCAATCAGTTTGACGTTGGATAGCTAAGCTGGCG
>JAJDZQ010000099.1 GCA_022824565.1 Anaerolineae bacterium
GACTCGTCGGGGGGACCGAGGGGGGTCAGCCGCCAAGCCCGATAGTTCTCGCTTTGGAAGTCCAGCTCGACAGCGAAACCCAGCGCTGGCAATGCAGCCAGCCAAGTTGCGTATGGCTTGTCGAAAGGGGCGACAAAATAGCGAAAACCGCGCTCGTCCAGCGCAGCCGCGGCCGCCGCCAAAGCCTGTGCCGTAGGCTGATGCACCCGTCGCTTGTCGTGCCATACGCCCAGATAATAATCCAACTGCCAGCCCAACCAGGGGTCATAAACAACTGTGGCGACCGGCTTGCGGTTGAGGTATTCCGCCAGCGCATCAATCCCAGCATGTTGACTGCGCGGCTCTTCGAGCGGGTTGCCCTGCTGCACAGTCCACAACGCGCCCAAAGCGGCCAGGATGGCGACCAGGATGCGCAAGCGGCGCATGCCAGCAACTGAACAGGCCACCATCAAGACCAGCGGCGGCATAATCAACAACAGATAACGCGCATACAAGTTCAGATTCAAGAGGGTGTGGACTGCGATCGTGGCGGCGACAATCGCAAACAGCGCCAAGACCAAGCGGCGGTTTGGCTCGTTCCGCCAGTTGGTTGCCACAACTGCGATCAAACTCCCAGAAATCAACGGCGGTCCCAGCAGCCAGCCAGCCGCGGCCAGCCAGGTCAACAGCCGCGACCACCAGACCGTCGGCTGGGCAAAGAGTTCCGTAGTCAAATTGTTAGCCGCCGCCAGCTGGAAGATGCTCGTTTCTGGACGCGCAGCATCCCACAGCAGCAGCATGCCACAGACCAGCAACGTGCTCAGCAGCATGCGCAGCCAGGCTGGGCGAGCAGCGCGCCGCAGCATCAGCAGCATCAGCAACAGCGGCAGAACGAAGACTGCTTGGGGCTTGCAGCAAAATGCCAAGCCCAACAGCGTGCCAGCCCCAGCCCAGCGCCCTGCCAGCCCACAACTGAGGGCAGCCAACGCGAAACAGAGCAAGCCCATATCGGTAAACGCGCTCGCGCCATACATCAGCAGGTAGGGCGAGCAAGCCGCCAGCAACCCCGCCAGCAGCGCGCCCCGGTTTCCAGCACCGACTTGAACGCACAAGCGCATCATCAGCGCCACAGCCAACACAGCGCCCAGGCCATTGGGCAGTTTGCTGGCGAATTCCCCAACATACACATCCAGGTGCAACACGCCGTCTGCGTCGCGGGTATTGCCGATGAATGACATGCTGATGGCGCTCAGATAGATCGACAGCGGCGGTTTGTCCAGCGCGCCCGGCAGCAGCCACTCTCCCTGGACTGCGGCTCTCCGAGCAAAAGTCATAAAGAATGCTTCATCGGGCAGAAAACGTTGATCCAGGGTGAGGGCAGGAAAATGCAGCAGGCCGGCCAAGAGCAAGACCAAGGCGCCCGCAGCCAGCCGGGCGAAACGCTCAGCCAAAGCGCTCGCGCAGGTATTCCAGCGCCACGCGGTCGATCGTGCTGCGGTTTTTCTTCAGCGACCAGCGCATTTCCAGGTTTTCATTGCCGATGAGCATGGCGAAGACTTGCTGGCAGACTTCGTCCCAAATACCATTGAGCTCGCCCGTCATATAGCCTTGCCCGATCATCATGGCTTGCAGTTCGCGCGCGATTTCGCCATCGATGCGCACGGCGTCTTCGAGCTTGGGCGGCTGGAAGTAGAGGTGATGCATCTGCACCAACTCGCCAAGACGAGCGACTGGTTCGGCATGGTCGTCAACGCGCAGGTCGAGGTAACGGTCGGTGTCTTCGCCATAGCCGCCATTGGGACGCGCCACCTGCACCGCCGCCGATTGTTTGCCGCGCCTGTCGCCACCGGCATATTCGCCAGCTCGCAGCGCAGTCACCAAGCGATCGGCCAATTCGCCTTCGCAGCGCATGAAGGCCGTGGCCATGGCATCGATGACCGCTGCGCCCGCCAGCAGGTTGCCTTGCACACTGAAGCCATCGCCCAGCCTGTGCCCCGCCCAATTGTGACAATCCTCGCCGGTGTGCGCTGCCACGCGTCCATACGCATCCACCAGCGCCACCTGCCGGCTCGCGCGCATTTCGTCCGCGTCCAGCAGTTGCTGCAGAGCCTCGCCAGCTGTCGCGCCGCCCTGCATCAGCGCCAAGCCATCGGGTCCATAGCCCATCTTGGCATACGATTGGGTTGCCACTGCGCCAGCATCCGCCCGCGTCCAAGGCACCACCGCGCCGACAGCCGGGAACTTGCTGGCAACCGCAACGCCCCAGGCTGCTTCGGCCTCGCTGTAGGCAACAATGGAAAATGTATGGATGCGCATGGCCAACTTCCCTTCTCTCTACCAGGAAGTATACCAGACAACACGCCAGATTTTGCTGGCGGCAGCCCATGGCACCAGAGCCAGCCCTAAACAAGGCTGCGCCGCAAGCGTATACTTACACTCGCACAGGGCAAGATTGGCAACGGGATGGCGATATGGAAACTCGCAGCTTGGGCCGCACGGGTTTGCGCGTATCCGTGATGGGCGTTGGCGCTGGCGGACCCAGCCGGCTGGGAGCGCGCGATGAGCAGCTGACCCGGCAAGAGTCGGTCGCTCTGCTGCTGCGCGCCCTGGACGGCGGCGTCAATTTCATCGACACGGCAGAGGCGTATGGAACCGAAGAAATCGTCGGCGCGGCAATTGCCCAGCGCGACCGCAGCCAGTTGGTCATCTCCAGCAAAAAGCGCCTCGGCAAAGCATTGATCACGCCCAATCAACTGCGCGCTGGTTTGCACGAGAGCCTGCGCCGCCTGCGCACCGACTGCATTGATGTGTATCATCTGCATGGATTACGCAACCAGGAATATGACTATTACCTAAACGAGATTGTGCCAGCCCTGCAAATCTTGCAGCGCGAAGGCAAGATCCGCTTCATCGGCGTAACCGAGCATTGGAATGCCGACCTGCAACATACGATGCTGCAGCGCGCCTTGGCAGATGGCGTCTGGGATGTGATCATGGTCGGCTTCAATGTCTTGAATCAAAATGCGCGCCAGACTGTGTTGCAACCAGCCATAGAGAAAAATATCGGCGTGCTAGTCATGTTCGCCATTCGCCTGGCGCTGAGCAAACCGGCCCGCCTGCGCGAAACCTTGCGGCAGCTTGTTGACAGTGGCGAGCTGGCTGCAGAAGAAATCGACCTGGATCATCCCCTGGCCTTCTTGATAGAAAACGGTGCCACGACCATCCCCGATGCAGCCTATCGGTTTTGTCGCGACGAGCCGGGCACGCATGTCATCTTGTCTGGCACAGGCAATCCGCGCCACCTCGAAGCGAACCTGAAGACTTTCGCGCGGGGTCCTTTGCCAGCCGAGGATACCGCTAACCTGCAGCGCATCTTTCGCCGGGTGCATTCGGTTACCGGGCAATAAACCGCCGCCACCAGGCAACAAAAAAGGGCGAGCCATTTATGGGGACCCGCCCTTGGGAATGCTGTGCTGCTGCAGCTTATTGCCCGCTGCAACCCGAATAGTGCGGGATAGACATGGCGGCCGGCTGGGTAACCTCGACATCGACATTGATCATGCCGTTGGACCCGCCCTCTGCGTGGCTGACGACCAAGGTGTATTGCCCGCTCTCTGGCAGATGATAGTCGCTGATGGTCGAGTCGTATTCACTGATGGAGATATCATCATCGCCAACCAGCGGCTTGCCATCTGGGCCGATCAAAATAATCAGCGGATCGACGAAACCAGGCTCGCTGGTCGCGACACTGATATCCAGTTCTTGCCCGCGCTTCCCGTCGAAGGGGATGCTGTAGACCCAGCCATCGCGCATAGGCAGCTGGAAGTTGCTGTCGCCCTCGAGTTCGGCATGGAAGAGCGTCCGGCTGCGGTTGCGCATGGCGTACTGGAAGTAATCGGCGGCGCTGGCTGCCGACTCGCCCATGTTCTCGAAGGTGATGCCCCGCGACAAATAGGGCAGCGAATAACTCTCGTCCAGGCGCATGGCCATACTGATGTGCGTGACCGATGCTTCGTATTCGCCCAGGTAGCGATAGGTTACGCCCAGCCAGTTCATGGCTTCAGCGTCTTTATGATTGATGGCCAGGGCGCGGCGGAAGTTTTCCAGCGCGGTGCTATAGTCGCCCGACATCAAGGCGCGATAGGCATCGCTCTTGAAGCGCGCGCCATCGTTGCCCATGGTGAACTGCCCGGCGATATCAAAAGCCACTTCGACCAGGCCCTCGGTGCTGCCGCCGGCGTGTGTCATGACAACGGCATATTCGCCACTGACCGGCGCGCGGAATTCCACCAGGCTATCCCACCAATCGCCCGTATCATCATTGGCGATCAACGCTTCACCCTGCGGATCGAGGATCAGCACCAGTGGATCGGCATCCAGGTCACGCTGAATGCTGGTGGCGCTGACGACCACATCTTGCCCGGCGCTGGCGTTGAAGGGGAAGACATAGATCAAGCCTTCTTCCATGGGCACTTCCAGGCTGCCCTCCCAGACCAGGTTGTCGTTGCGCACGACCCGACTCTTGTTGCGCTTCATATACTCGACATAATCAGCTAGCGCGGCGTCCATCTCGCCCTTCATCTCATAGACGATGCCACGATTCAGGTAGGGATAGGCTTCGTCTTCTGAGAACACGATCAGGTCGTTGCAATCGGCCAAGGCGCGGTCGAACTGCCCAATCTCGCTAAAGGCCCAGCAGCGGTTGTTGAGCGCGGCGACATCGGCGGGGCGTTCTTGCAACACGGTTGTATAATCCTGCGCCGCATTGGCGTGCTCGTCAAGCATGCTGTAGGCATAACCACGCGCGAAGATGGTGTGCAGGTCGGCTTCGCCCGCGTCGATCAGTGCAGTATAGAGCGCGATGGCCGAGCGATATTCTTCGCTGGACAAGCTGGACCAAGCCATATCTTTGGCTGCGGATGCGCTGAGGAAACCGCGTGGGATGGCTGCCGCTTCTGCAGCTCTCGCCACGGCTTCTGCGGCTTCTGTCAATGCGGCTTCTTGCGCGGCGATGACTGCTTCCAACTCGGCAATCGTGTCGCTGTTGTCGACAACAGGCGCTGCCGGAGTCAGAAAGCCGATGGTGACCACGACCGCAACCAGCACCAGCAAACCCTCGATAATCAGAGCGCTTGGGCGCTGGCTAAAGACGCGATCTTTGATTGAACGCTTCGGGATATCATATTGCGGGTACGATTTCGGCATAAGGATCTCCCCCCTCGGCCTTTCAGCTTTCTACTTCACTGAACCTACTAACTTGACGGTGAGTATAACATATCAGACGGCGCAAAAGTCAAGCGATTGCTTCATTTTGCCGCCAAGTCGCTGACGGTGAGTTGCTGATAGCGCATCCAGCTGCGTTCTGCCGCAACTTCATAACCCATTGTAGCGTATAGGCGGGCGATATCCAAATACATCTGGGCATAAGCGGAACCAATATGCGCCGCCAGGTTGAAATGTTGCAGGGCGGCATCGGGCTCGCTGCGTGCCAGCGCTATGCGCCCCAGGTTGTAATGCGCCAGCGCGCAAATCTCGTTGTGGCAGTCCACCAGCAACTCCAGCACAGCCAGACAATCGTTGGCCGCGGCAACATAGGCAGCCATTTCGACTTGTAGCCAGCAGCGATTCTCCAATGCGCTCGCGCGTTGCAGCGGCGATTCCGCCAGTTGCAGCGCCGCTTCACAATGCTGCCGGGCGGAAGTAAACTCGCCCAACTCTCCTTGTGCCCAGCACAGCGCATTGTGCCCGTCAAACGAGGCGGGCGAGAGAGCCAGCATGGCAGTGAAGTCGCTCTGTGCATCGGCATAATCGCGGCTATGCAAATTGATCGTGCCCAGCAGGGCGAAGTTCAGCGGCTCGGTCGGGGCACTGGTCGCCGCCACATCCGCGACCGCTTCTGCCGCGACGAATCGCCGCTGGGACAAGTAGGCCAGACTGGCATCCCAAAGCGGAAGCAGTGGCTCGTGCGCCACAGTCGCGCGCGCAGCTTGCTCGGCGGAAGCAGCCGATGCGCCCTCGAAGGGATCGAACAATTCGAATGCGCTGCCAGCCGCCACTGTGATGACCACTGTCATCACCATTTCCAAAACGATTGCCCCAGCCGGCTGGGCGAAGAATCGTTGCACGATGTTGTTCTGCGGCACATGGTGCTGTGGGTAGTTGTCGTACATGTCGCCTCCAAAACTCACCGCCAGTATATCGCAAGTCGCCAGCGCTGCGCAAGCCATTGCCCCGCAGCAAGCTCCGCCACGCAACTGCGACTATACTCCAGACAAGGCGCATGCGATGCCATAGTCAAGGAGGCAATCCATGAACGATCGGCACTTGCGGCAGCAGCTCGTCAACGCCTTGACTGTTCGCCAGGCTCACCAAGCTTTTGATGATGTCATCGCCGACTTCCCCGCAGCGCATTTCAACACGCGGCCGCCCGGCCTGCCGTACACATTCTGGCACTTGCTGGAGCATTTGCGCATCGCCCAAGCCGACATCCTCGATTACATCCATAACCCCGATTATGTTTACAGAAAATTCCCCGAAGCGTATTGGCCCCCGCCCGATTCTCAGGCGGACGCGGCGAACTGGCGGAATACGATTGCGCGCTTCAAAGCAGATTTGGCGGCGCTGGTGACGCTTGTGGAAGATCCAGCGCGCGACCTGGTTGCGCAGATCCCCCATGGCGAGCCAGGGCACAGCATCCTGCGCGAGATCTTGATTGTGGCCGCACACAATGCGTATCACATTGGCGAGTTTGGCAGCCTGCGCGCGACACTGGGCTTGTGGTGAACTAGCCGGGCAGTCTGCTATACTGCGGGCTGTAGGCAGCAAGTTGCTGGGAAGGACTGTTCTGATGGCAGTGACAGCAGCCGCGCTCGCGGAAAAAGTGACGGTCAAGTGGACGTTGGGCGAGTTCCTTTCATTTGAAGAAACCGCCCAGATCAAGCATCAACTTGTTGCCGGCAGAATCTACAACATGGCCGGCGGCACACGCAATCATAGCCGTATTACTTCCAACATTATTGGGGAGACATACTTGCGTTTGCGAGAATCGGGCTGCGGCATCAATACAAGCGATATGCTCGTGCGCATTGATGAGCACAACGCCGTCTATCCCGATATGAGCGTGGTCTGTGGCGTCGACCACTATTCAGACGATCGCGAGCTGGCGCTGTTAAACCCGATTGTGGTTGTCGAAGTAACTTCGCCTTCAACCAGGGACGACGACCGCGGCTGGAAATTGGACCTGTACAAGTCGCTGCCCTCACTGCGCGCCTGCCTCATCATCGACCAGCAGCGCATCTTCGCCGAATTGCACACGCGCGCCGATGATGGCTGGCGGCTGCAAACCTTTGATAGCCTCGACGATCGCATTCCACTTGCCGCGCTGCGCATCGAACTGCCAATGGCGCAGGTGTATGCCGATGTCGCGGAATAATCTGAACTGGTCAGCCTCTGTGCCCACGAGCATGCTGAAGGTACAATTCAGATATGAAGCGAGCAGCCAGTGAGAACTACCAGTATTTGGAGCAATTGCGATGACGATGCTGGCGCGTGAATCCCAAGAGGGACGGATAATAAAGTGGACCTTGGGCGAGTTCCTTTCATTTGAAGAAACCGCCCAGATCAAGCATCAACTTGTTGCCGGCAGAATCTACAACATGGCTGGAGGAACAGACGCACATAGTGAAATCGCTGTAAATGTCTTGGCCGAAATCCATTTTCGCTTGAGGGGAAAAGACTGTGGCACGCTTAACAGCGATATGCTCGTGCGCATTGATGAGCACAATGCCGTTTATCCCGATGCAAGCGTTGTTTGTGGC
>JAJDZQ010000090.1 GCA_022824565.1 Anaerolineae bacterium
AGCCTCAGCGGCGCTCGTCCACGCGTCATCGCCATAGCCGGCACCAGCCTCGTGCATCACATCAGCTATGCCGACCAAATCAAGTTGCTGGATATCGCCGGGCGACGGATGGCTGGCGAAGGGATATTGATGGCGGCGATCGCGCCCAATCCGCTGCCCGAAGCGGCTACATTGCTGGGCCGACTGGCCGCCTTGCCGAGACCGCCAGATGTCTGCCTGATCATGCCGCTGACAGGCACTTATGCGCCAGTTGGCTTGTACGAAACATTGCTGCAATTCACGGCTGCCCAGGCTGCCGAGCATGGCACGCGCTTTTTGTATTATTTTCGGCGTCCGCGCGATCGCGACGCGGTCATTCGCCTGCTACAAGATTCGCCGCATGTCATCGGCGTCAAAATCGGCACGCACGAAAACGATGTGCTGCCCTTTGTGGGGGCGCTGGCGAGCGACAAGATCGTCATCTGGGGCATCGGCGACCGTTCTACAGCCGCAGCCGAGCTTGGCGCGCAAGGGCATACATCGGGCATCAATATCGTGGTCGCGCAGGCATCGGACGCCATCAACAATGCCCAGCGTCGTGGCGATTATGAAGCTGCGCTGCAGGTCGAAGCAGAAATCTCGCCGCTGGAAGATATTCGCTTCAGGCACGAGCGCGCCTGGAACTACTCGGCTGTGATGGAAGCCATCAACTGCGCCGGCTTTGATGATGTGGCGGGCGGGACAGGCGGACCCTTCAACCCCCGCGTGCCTGCATCTGTCGCCGCCGAAATCGCCCGCATCATGGCGCGGCTCGCAGGCTATCATTAGCGAGCAGTGGCAAAGCGCGGCGTCAACAGCGTTGCACCAATAAAGGATTGCAACAATCTGAACGAAAGGCGCAGGGGCAGTTGCGCTGGCTCGCCCACCAAGAGCCTCTGCTAGCGCACACGGAACGCTCAGTGTCGCCGTTTTTCGATGGCGATGAACCCGTAAGGGCTTTGTGCCTTTGTGTCTTTGTGGTTAGTATTTTGGCATGATTGTGGGAATGAGGACAGAACATGAAAATTACCGATGTGCAAGCCAGCGTTATCGGGCGGCCAGAGCCAGACAGCGGCGGCAGCGTCTGGACTTTCGTGCGCGTCTATACCGACGAAGGCATCACGGGCACGGGCGAATGCAACAGCGGCGGACCAGGCTTCTCTGGCTTTGCCACCAAGCAGGCTATCCTGGCGCTCCGCGAGCTGCTAATCGGCGAAGACCCTTTCAACATCAACCGCATCTATGAAAAGCTGCGGCGGGCTGGGCGTTATGGCGGGGCGAGCAACGCGCCCTTGATCTTCGCGCTGACGGGCATCGACAACGCCCTGCACGATATCGTTGGCAAGGCGCTGGGCGTGCCGGTGTATCAGCTGCTGGGCGGCAAGTTCCGCGATGACATCCGCCTGTACGCCGATTGTCACTTCGGCGAAGACGAAAGCCCGGCTTCCTTCGGCGACAAAGCGCTGCGGGCTGTGGATGAAGGCTTTGGCGCGGTCAAATTTGATGTCGACTTCACCGGGCATGGCAAGCTGGATGCCTGGAACTGGACCTTGGGCGCGCAAGAAATGACGCATGTGATCGGGCTGATTGAGGCTGTGCGCGAGGCAATCGGCTTCGAAGTTGACCTGGCTATCGATTGTCATGGCCACTTCGACCTGCCCTCAGCTATCACCCTGGCACGAGCTGTCGAACCGCTGCGGCTGCTGTGGCTAGAAGAACCGCTGCCCGCCGAAAATGTCGCTGCCCTGGCGCAAGTCCGCGCAGCCACCAGCACAATTATCTGCACCGGCGAGAATCAATATACGCGCTTTGAATTCCTAGAGCTTTTCGCGCGCCAGGCCTGCGATGTCATCATGCCCGACCTGGCAAAAGCCGGTGGCATCGCAGAAGGCAAACGCATCGCCGACCTGGCCGACGCGCACTATATCCCGATCGCGCCGCACAATGTGTCATCTCCGCTGGGCATGATGGCGGCTTGTCATGTCATGGCCGCTGTGCCCAACTTCCTCTTCCTGGAGTTTCACGCGCGCTCGATACCCTGGTGGAGCGACCTATGCGATGGCGAAAAGCCTTTCGTGCGCGATGGCGTGATGACCGTTTCGCAGGCGCCTGGCATCGGCGTCGAACTGAATGACGAGGTCGCCCGGTCGCTGCTGTGGAATGGCGATAGCTATTTTGACTAGCGGACGGCGAGCCTATCTTTTGACAGGAGACTTCGTTGCGCTTCAATGGGGACAGGATAGAAAAAGGCGAGGGATAAGCGCGATATGGATTGGGGTCAGATTCTCGCAAATATCGTACCTGTAATAACGATCGTTGGCGCATTTTTGCTCTGGCTGAAAAACGACATCAAGCAGTTGCGCAACGACATGAACAACAACGACAATCAATTGCGCGACGACATGAACGCTGGCTTTGCCGCACAAGAACATCGTTTGCGGCGCGTTGAAATGGAGCAGGCGCGCGTAGCTGGTTTGCTGGAAGGTATGGCATTGACCGGCAAGCTGCCAGATGCCAGCGCTTAACTGCCACAGGCGCAAAATCGCCGCCCCGCCTTTATAACCTGCTTCTGGGATGAAAGTGATTATCCAGCGCGGGCTATCGCGATAGCTCCACAGACTCGCCCGTCTCACAAGCGCGCACGACCCCAAACACCAGTTCCATCGTGGCGATGTTGTCTTGGGCAGAGGTAGCTGTGCTGCCGCCGCAATGGATTGCTTCGACAAATTCGTCCAGCAAATAATCTTGCCCTTCGCGCGCCAGTTCGACCAGTGGCACGACCTCGGGCTGGCTATGTTGATTGCGCAGCGCGCCGCCGCCAGCAGCGCCCACATCCAGCAGCCGTTGTAGGCGTACGACATCGTCCTGCACGCGCAGCACACCACGTTCGCAGTCGAAGCGCCAGTTGGCATTCCAGCTCGTCTCAAAGGCTTTCGAACACCAACTGCCCACATAGCTGGCCTGCACACCGCTTGCGAAGCCAATCTGCGCCGCCGCGCTGGCATCGCCACTGTACCAGCTCCAGGGCGGGTTCCAGCTGCGCGCGCCGATGCTGCGGGCATCGCTTTCCAAGAAGAAGCGCAGCAAGTCGAAGTGGTGGATGGCCATGTCGACGATCAGTGGCTGGGGCATCTCTTCACGAAAGCCCCCAAAGTGCGGTCCTTTATAGAATTCGACGCTCACCGCGCCCACCGCGCCCAACCTGCCACTTGCCAGCACGCGTTTGATCGTCTGTGTCAGCGGGCGGTAGCGATAATTCTGGGCGACGCTGTGCAATACGCCCGTTCGTTCTGCCGCGTCCACGATTGCGCGCGCATCGTCCAACGTGCCCGCCAGCGGCTTTTCCGAAAGCACCGGCAGACCGGCTTCCAAAGCCAAAACAGAAATCTCGCGGTGGAATTGCGGCGGCGTAACATTGATAACAGCATCGGCATCGACTTGCGCCAGCGCCTCGGGCAATGCGCGAAAAATCAATGAGCGGTCCAGCCCATAGGCAGCGGCTTGCTGGTCGGCAATAGCGGCGTTGACCTCGACAAGCGCGGCGAATTCGACCGTGGGCGAGCGCTGCACCGCGCCCAGCCAAGCATTGCCCATGCCGCCGATGCCCACCTGGATAACTTTCATCGAAATGATTTCCTTATAACGACATCGGACATTGTTTCTTCGTAATCGTTGGTTTCAGCCGGAGAGACTTCATCTATACGGCGTTCCGGCTGTCAGGGCGGCGCGGGCGTCAATCGTTGCTTGGAAGCAAGGCTCGTGGTCAAATTCGCCGGTTTCCGGATCGATGTCATCGCCATGATGGTGACAGGCCTCGTGCGCCAAGACGGCGGCGACACCAAAAAGATCTCCTGGCATTCCTTCTACCTTAACACAACTGCCCAACGATGTTCTGCCAGTACCGACATAGGCGAGACCACAGGCGGTATGATCCGGTGCATGTTCTTCGATCACGCTTGTTACGCTGACGATGTACATATAGAGCGCTGGTGCCTTGTGTTCCGTGAGGTTTAGCGATTCGGTCACCAAATGAATGAAGGCTTCTGATCCTTCAATGCGCGGCCTGGACAATTGCGCAACAGAAAATGGAGGTTGCGCGACGCAGAGTCCGTTCTGGCGCGCCCAATATCCGTCTATCCATTCTTGTTCCGTCGTGCATTGTCGATCTACGAAACAGCAGTTGTCGGTGTCTGATGCCTCGCTCGTAGTCGGCGCGGTAGCGGGGGCGTCGACAAAATTGTTGCGATTCGTCGCTCGGACCCGTTCCGTATCAGCCAACCAGCCCAGGCTGATTTTCAGCCAACACCATTTTACGCCGACGGTTGTCTGGGTGACGGTGAAAATATCGCCGGCTTGGGCGCCGGCCACCACCGGACTGCTGGTCGTGGGGGATTCGCGGATGTTCATTGGGCCAGTCACGGTTGCCCTATCCCACTTTGAGCTCAAGCAGGGAGGTTGCCCTGCGCTCGTGGGCGGTACAGCAGCGAAAGGCAGCATCGCGGCGAGCAAGATGAGCCACATCAATCTGAAAGTCATGATTCACCTCAAATGAACCGCAAAGAAAGCAAATTGCCCCGCATAGTCTAGCTGGTTCTCAGCGCAACTTCCAAATGACGGGCGTCTACCGGGGCGCAGGATTTGACAGCCGTCGCGTGTACGGAGCGCACTTTAGCCGATTGGCGCGGGCGATCCAGGTTGATCTCGACGAAGCCGGCGAACTCGACCTGTGGCGAGCGCTGTACGGCGCCCAGCCAGGCATTGTCCATTCCGCCGATGCCGACTTGAATGACGCGCATAGCCACTCCCAAATTGCAGCCTGTAATGCTTGTCCGGTACTGTAGATCTAACTTTAGAGTAGTTGGAAAATTTCCGAATCTATACCGAGATGCATGTCAATCAATGTGAAACGCTGATGATTTCTACGAAATCCGCCCAATTTGGCTCCCCCTCCCTGACTCGTCGGGGAGGGGGCCGGGGGGTGGGGTAGGAAAAGCGCATAACCACTCCTCGATTTCAAGCCGGTAGGGGCAAGCCTTGGCTCGCCCGCTGCTGCAAACGCTCATCGCACGCGCCCGCCGTTGAAGCGCTGGAAGATGAGCGACAGGATGATGATCAAACCATAGAAGAATTGGGTGAAGAAGCCGGTCAAGCCCGCGGCGATGACGCCGGTTTCGATGAATGCCACAATGGTCGTGCCAATCGCGCCGCCGAAGACGGTGCCGATGCCGCCCCAGGTGGGCGTGCCGCCAACAAACAACCCCGCCAGCACCGGCAGCAGCAAGCCATCGCCAGTCGTGGGCCACCAGACAAAATTGATCATCACCGAAAAGACGCCAGCCAGCGCCGCGCCGATGCCCGTGAAGACGAAGACCATGATGCGCGTCCGATTGACATCAATGCCCATCTCCGCCGCGCTTTCGGGGTTGTCGCCTACGCAATGCACACGTACGCCAAAGCTATGCCGATTATAGAGGAAGACGCCCAGAGCCGTAAAAGCCAGCGCCCAGAGCATCTGGTTGGGGAGGCCCTGATTGCCGGCGATTTGGATGGTGTCGCCGGTCATCAAGCTGTGAATGAAAGTGCCGCGGATTTCTGGAATGGCAATCGAGAAGCCTTGGGCAAGGATATTGATGAAGCCGCGCAGGAAGAAGTTCATGCCCAGGGTCGCCACCAGCGCCGACAAACCGATGCGCACCACCAGGATGCCGTTGATGTAGCCCAAGACCACGCCGACCACCAAAGCGGCGGCAATGCCCAGCAGCGGGTCGCCGCCGCGGTCGACGATAGACACAAAGGCATATGAAGACAGCCCGACCACTGAGGGGAAGGACAGGTCGATTTCGCCCGCAGTCACGACAAATACCAGCGGCACGACCAGGAAAATCCAGCTCGGCAGCGAGATCATCACCGAGCGATAGATTTTGAATTGCGAGAAGACCTCGGTGTTGGCAGCGGTGAAACCAATCAACATGACGATCAAGAAGAGCGTCGATGTGAGGGCGCGGCGGTTCTTGCGCATCCATTTGACGAGTTCGCTGGCGTCTTCGCGCGCGTTCTGCTGCCCGCTGGGTTTTGCGCCTAATCCCATAGTTGCCGCTCCTTAGGCGCCGACTGGCTCGGCATCGGCATGTGCCATCTCGGCGATCTCTTGCATGTGCTGCATGAGCACCTCGGCTGAGGCGATTTCGCTTTTGTTCGCCGTCATGACTACTTTGCCGCGATCCAAGACGACAAAGCGGTCGGCGATGTCATAAACATGATAGATATTGTGTCCGATGAAAATAATCGAGCGCCCGCGTTCGCGCACATTGCGCACGAAGCCGAAGACCTTCGCCGTTTCAATCAGCGAGAGCGCGGTGGTCGGCTCATCCAGCACGATCAGGTCGGCATCAAAATATAATGCCCGGGCGATGGCCACGCCTTGCCGCTCGCCGCCAGAAAGAGTCGCCACTGGCGAATCGGGGTCGAAGACTTTGGATGTGAAGCCAATCTCGCGCATCAGGCGGTTGGCTTCTTCATATTGGGTTTTGACCTTGATGACACCGAAGCGGTTTTTGATTTCCCGCCCCATGAAGATATTGCGGGTGATGGTCTGCTGGGGCACCAGGGCGCGGTCTTGATAGACGGTCTCGATGCCGGATTCGCGGGAGCGGGCGGCGTTCCAATGCTGCGCTTCTTGCCCGCGTACAATGATCTGGCCGCTATCGGGCTGGTGTACGCCAGACAGGATTTTGATGAGCGTCGACTTGCCCGCGCCATTATCGCCGATGAGGCCGACGACCTCGCCCGGGCGCACGCCAAAGCTGATGCCGTCCACGGCGTTCACATTGCCGAAGGACTTGGTCACATCCTGCAATTCGATGATGAAGTCGTTTTTCATCGTTCCCGCTCTTGTCTTGTTGCCATCGATAACAAGCATAGGCGCGATACATTCCCCCTCCCTCATTATTGCGGGAGGGGGCTAGGGGGCGTGAGGCTAGCGGTAGCCGGCAATCGCCAGGTCTGCCACCTGTTCGTAGTTGCTGACATCAATGAAGCCAGCGCCGGTATCCGCATTCAGCGGCGCCAGGCCGAACTTCGCTGTCTGGCAGATGCTGAGGACGGGCAGGTAGCCTTGCAAGAAGGGTTGCTGATCCGAAGTGAGGTGAATCCAGTCTTCGGCGAAACCCTGCATGATGAACTCGTTGGTATCGAAGCCGATGGCTTTGACTTGACCGGCTTCCAAGCCAGCCGCTTCAAAGTAGGTCTGGGTATTGCCCAATACTTGACCGCCGGAGAAGACGACCATCTTCGTGTCTGGATTGTCGGTGAGCGCGGCGACCATGGCCGGGATGCCCAGGTTGGGGTCGGCCGCCCAGGTCGGCGCCGAGTCTACATGTACGATGTTCATGCCGTTTTCTTCCAGGACTTCCCATACGCCCAACTCGCGCAAAGCCCGTTCCCGCTGCGCCAGGTTCGCCAGGACGATGACGGTGTCGCCCGCCGCCAGGTCAAATTGCCGCAGGGCTTCTGCACCCAGGGCGCGCCCCTGCGATTCCAGCTGTGCGCCGACATAGCCGCCGCCGTAACGGGCGCGGACCTGGTCGACATCGACATTTTGGTACATCATGATGATGCCGGCCTCAGCCGCTTCGGCTGCTAATGGCATGATGGCTTCGTTGCCGGGGTGGCCCATCATAGCGATGCCATCGGGGGCTTGAGCGACGGCTTCGCGCAACTGCTGGGTCATCAATTCGCTGTCCCAGCCCGAGAAGACATATTCGACATTGGCGCCGAGGTCACGTTCGGCTGCCAGCGCGCCACGATACACGATGCCGGCGAATGCATCGCCCTCGGTGCCACCAGCGAAGAAGCGAATCGTCACGCCCTCGCACCAATGCGCCTTGTCCAGGTCGGCCTGGGCGAGCGTGGGCGCGGCCAAAGCCCCGAGCAAAAGGCAAACCAAAGCCAGTCTCCAAAGTGTCGCTTGCTTATGGAACATCATCTTGTCCTCCAATTTTCCCACTCTGTTGTCGTTGCGCCCGGTTCTTTCCTGGCGCAGCGTGTATTTTAGCGCATTTGGCTTTTGCTGCAAGCTGCCCGAACTCCTCGGTCTCTATGAAGAGTCGGGTAGGGGCGCCCTAGCATTTCGCTCGCTGTGAAGCCAATCGCGATTTGACGGGCGACTTGCTTTTGGTCTGCACAGCGCAGCGCGCGTATTGCGAACCACGCGTGGCGCGGCTACAATCACACAACGTCTCTCGCCTAGCGGGAGTGCGCATCGAGTCCGTTGTAAGGAGAAACCCATGTTCAAACGCACGCTTTTTCTTTGTCTGGCGCTGAGTCTGTTGCTCGGCGCATCGTCAATCGTCATGGCGCAGGACAATATCCTGCTCTATGGCGGCAATCAGGATATCGACAACATCGACCCGGCCACCGGCGAGAATTATTCGATCAACGCCGCCTTGCGCAGCCTGTATGACGCGCTCTTCATCTACCGCGGCAGCGACACCCAGCCACATCTGGTCGAAAGCTGGGAAGTCAACGACGATGCCACGGTCTGGACATTTAGCCTGCACGACAATGCCGTCTTCCACGATGGCAGCCCGGTCACTGCCGAAGCCGTCGTCTACAGCTTCAACCGCATCCTGGCTATCTCTGGTCCGCCGAGCTGGCGCTGGGAGACTATCGCCGACGAGAATACGGCGCAGGCTTTGGACGCGCACACCGTGCAGTTCACGCTGACCCAGCCCTATGCGCCTTTCATCGGCACATTGCCGCAGCTCTTCGTGGTCAACCCCGCTATTGTCGAAGCCAACCTGGGCGATGACATGGGGCAGACCTATCTCAAGCAGAACGCGGCGGGCTCTGGTCCATTCACCCAAGGGCGTTGGGAAATCGGCAATATCTATGAATTCGTCGCCGTTGACGACTACTGGGCTGGTTGGACGGGCGACGACCACCTGGATGGCTTCTTCTGGGTCATCCAGCGCGATCCAGCCACACAGCTCAACTCGCTGCTGGCGGGCGAAACGCATATCGCCGATACTGTCGCGGGCAGCGACAAAGAGAAAGTTGTCGATTCTCCCGATCATATTTGGGAGGAGCACGGCGGCTTCTTCACCAACACGCTGAAGATGAACAACCAGGGCGAATACACCAGCGACATCCACTTGCGCAAAGCCGTGGCCCATGCCATGAACTACGAGGCGATGGTGGCGGCGCAGGATGTGCCCATCACGATTCTGCCTGGTCCCACGCCGGCCAACTTCGTCGGTTATGTCGAGGGCTTGGCGTACCCCGCATATGACCTGGATTTGGCGCGCGAACACCTGGCGCAGTCGCCCTGGCCCGATGGTGGCATCACACTCGATTATGTCTATGTGACCGAATTCCCGCGCGAAGAGATCCCCGGTCTCATCTTGCTGGAAGGCTTGGCGCAACTGAATATCGAGCTGAACATGATCCCCATGCTCTGGCCCGACATGGTCGCCAGCTGCGCCTCGCCCGAGACGGGACCCGACATCATCAACATCTACACATTGCCGCCCTTCCTCGATCCCGATGCGCACTTGTACAACCAGTACCATTCGGCGCAATGGGGCAGCTTCAATTCCTGCAGCTTCTATAGCAATGCGCGGGTGGATGAACTGCTTGACCAGGCGCGCACGATTGGCGATGCCGATACGCGCCAGGCCATGTACACCGAAGCGCAAGAGCTCATCGCCGCCGAGCAGCCTTCGGTTTGGATGTACACCGAAGACAGCAGCATGTCGCTGAATACTTGCGTCAAGGGCTTCCGCTATTCGCCGATGTACCCGCTGACCGTGCTCTTCCAGGATATGTGGATGGATGGGTGCTAGGCAATTTGTTTGCGTCTCCCCTCGGGATGCCGGGGGGAGGCAACTGTTGCAGAATCCAATTGGACGGATATCTTCATGGGGCAGTGATGAGCGCAAGTCTTTTTCATGAAGCACCTGGCAAGCAAGGAACAGATGATGCGATCTCTTGACGTGGCGATGCCCGTGCTCGCCCCCGCCCCATGAACATTCGCTTCTACATCCTGCGGCGCGTCGCGCTCATCATCCCGACACTCATCGGCTTGAGCATATTGACCTTTGCTATTGCGCGCATCGTGCCGGGCGACCCCGTTGGCCTCGCCGCCGGACCACGCGCCACCGAAGAAATCAAAGAAGCCTTGCGCCGCGAATTCGGCCTGGACCAGCCGCTGCCCGTCCAGTATGTCGATTACATCAGCGGGCTCTTCCAGGGCGACTGGGGGCAATCGCTCTATACCCGCCGCGAAGTGCTGGGCGACCTGCGCACTTTTTGGCCCGCCACACTGGAATTGACCACTGCCGCTGTCATCATTGCCACGTTGCTGGGTGTGCCGGCCGGCGTCATTTCGGCCATGTATCGCAACCGCCTGCCCGATCATGTGGCGCGCGTACTGTCGCTCTTCTTCGTCAGTTTCCCTTCATTTTGGCTGGCGATGATCTTCCAGACCTGGTTCGGGCGCGATCTGGGCTGGTTCCCTATCGGCAAGCGCTTGCCCGTTTTGGTTGCGCCGCCACCCGCCACGACTGGCTTGTTCCTGGTCGACAGCTTGGTTCAACTGGACTTCGAAACCTTCGCTGTTTCGCTGCGACACTTGTTCATTCCGGCGCTGGTGTTGTCTTTTGGAGCCTTCGCGAGCATCACCCGCATCACCCGCGCCAGCATGGTCGAGGCGCTGGAAAAAGACTTTGTGCGTATGGAGCGCGCCATCGGCATCCCCTACCGCGTCATCATCTTCAAATATGTGCTGCGCAACGCCCTCATCGCCACCATCACCGTCATCTCGCTCAACTTTGGCTGGCTGATGGCGGGCGCGATATTGATCGAAACCATCTTTGATTGGCCCGGCCTGGGTCTCTACGCCGTCCACGCCTCGCTCAGCCTCGACTTCCAGCCCATCATGGGCATCGCCGTGCTCTATGGCATCGTCTTCAGCGTCGTCAACATCTTGACCGATATCGTCTATGGCATCCTGGACCCGAGGATTCGTTATGGCTGAGGGACACAACCACCCTAAATCCCTCCCCCATAAAGAGGGAGAGACTTCTCCTCCGACCATCTCCCCTGCCCGCCCGGGTGAGGGAAGGGACCCGGGGATGGGGGGCGCGCATTCCGCCCGCTGGGACAACCTGGCGCGCGGCCTCTACCGCTTCCGTTCCAACCGCCTGTCCATGCTGGGGCTGTTGATGCTGCTGTTCATCTTGTTTGTGGCGGTCTTCGCGCCGTGGATTGCGCCCTTCCCAGAAGATGCCAGCGGCGCCACCAATGTGCTGGAGCGCCTGCAAGCGCCCAGCGAAAAGCACCTCTTCGGCACAGACAAAATCGGCCGCGACATCTTCAGCCGCGTCGTGATGGGCACGGGCTTGGCGCTGCAAGTCGGCACGGTCATCATCTTGCTGGCGACGACCATCGGCGTGACTATCGGCGCGATTTCTGGCTATGCGGGCGGCTGGCTGGACGACCTGCTCATGCGCATCACCGATATCTTCTTGACGGTGCCGGCGCTGGTGCTGGCCATTGCCATATCGGCGGCGCTGGGCAAGGGCATCATCAACGCCATGATTGGCATCTCGCTGGTGTGGTGGCCCGGTTTCGCTCGGCTGACGCGCAGCCTGGTGCTTTCGCTGCGAGAAGAGCCTTTTGTAGAAGCCGCTTATGGCATCGGCGCCGGGCACGCGCGCATCATCTTTCGGCACATTTTGCCCAACGCCGTTTCGCCCATCATCATCAAAATGACCACCGATTTTGGCTTCGCTGTGCTGACAGCCGCCGCGCTGGGCTTCATCGGTTTGGGCGCGCAGCCACCTACGCCAGAATGGGGCGCGATGATCAACGATGGACGGCGCTACTTCCCCGATGAATGGTGGATCGCCACCTTCCCGGGTCTGGCTATCTGGCTGATGGTCTTCAGTTGGAATCTCATCGGCGATGGCTTGCGCGATGTGCTCGATCCTCGTTCGCGGCGATGATGGCATGGTGATGTAATGGTGATTAAACACAGAGGCAAGGCATTTTCTGGCAAGGTCTAACCAGATGTACAATATCAGTCCGATTTACACTACCATTTACACTACCATTGAAGGCTGGAGCAGGAAGGAGCGTTTGGTATGAACCGCCACGAGATCCTACTGGCGATTATCGCTGCTGCGGGCAAGCATCCGCTGAATCCAGTGCATCTGCAGAAGGTGGCGTTTCTGGTTGGGCAGGAATTTGAACACGACTTGCCGGCGAATTATTATAAGTTCGACAACCATCGCTTCGGTCCGTTTTCTGTCGAGATCTACCAGGACGCACAAATGCTTGAGTATTGGGGGCAAATTCATATCACGCAGACCCACCAAAGCAGCAAGCGAGAATATTCTGCCAGCGAGCAAGTATCGCTTGGCGAATGCAGGCTGCCAGATGATGTAAAGCGCTACATCCGTGAGACGGTTGACTGGGCCCGCCAGCAATCATTCCAGGAACTTGTGCGGTCGATAACCTATCTGTATCCGGAGTACAGAGAAAACAACGTCTTTGATTATTGCGAAGACGAAGCGCTGCTAGAGAGCATTCACAGGGGGCTGCGCCAGCATCGGGAAGGCAAGACGAAGCCAGCCAGAGAGTGGCTTGAGACGATGCGGCAGGAACTGGAAACGGACGCGCATGCAGATCCTGCGCTCGGCTGACTTTGAACGCCAGGTCAAGAAGCTGGTAAAGAAGCATCGACAGATTTTAGATGATATCGCAGACTTCCTCGACCAACTTGAACGGGGCGAGCGCCCGGGCAAACCGCTGCAAGGCGTTCAAGGCCACCCTATCCGCTGGGCGCGCATCAGAAACAGGTCTGCCAGAGGGGCAAAAGCGGCGGATTCCGCAGCGTCTATTACTTTGACGACGCGCTGATCCTTCTGATACCAATAGATACCAGTTCGGAGTTCAGGCAATTGCCGACCTATCGACTTGAATTGATATTGCAGGAGTTTGGACTCGACTAGAATTGACCACATCCGCATTGCCTCCCCCGACCCGACGGGGGACCGAGGGGGTTTCACCCAACTGATGACCGATTTGCTGAACATCGAAAACCTGCATCTGGAGTTCGATACCTACGACGGGCTGGTCAAGGTGCTGGCGGGCGTCGACCTGTCTATGCGGCGCGGCGATGTACTGGGCTTGGTGGGAGAAACTGGCTGTGGCAAGTCGATGACGGCGCTGTCTGTGCCACGCTTGATCCCCATGCCACCGGGGCGCATCACCGCCGGGCGCGTGCGCTTCAATGGCGAAGACATCCTCAACAAATCCGAAAGCGACATGGAGGCTTTTCGCGCGCGGCATCTGGGCATGATCTTCCAGGACCCGGTGACGAATCTCAATCCGCTCTTCACCATCCGCGAGCAACTGGTCGATGCTGTTTTGTATCAGCGGGCGGGTGGCAAAAAAGTGCCGGGGCGCTGGCGTGGCTTTGCTGCATCGGCGCGACAGCTTCGCAAAGAAGCGCATGAACGGGCAGTCGAGCTGATGCGCTTGACTGGCATCCCCGATGGCGACAAGCGCATTTATGATTATCCACACCAGTTCAGCGGCGGCATGCGTCAGCGCGTGCTCATTGCCATGGCGCTGGCTGGCGACCCCGACCTGCTGATCGCCGATGAGCCGACGACGGCGCTTGATGTCACCATTCAAGCGCAGATCTTGCGTTTGATCCGCTCGCTGGTTTCGCAGCTGGGCTTGACTGTGCTGCTAATCACGCACAACCTCGGCGTCGTGGCGCGCAGCTGCGAACGGGTAGCGGTGATGTATGCTGGCCGAGTGATCGAAGAAGCGCCGGTGCGCGAGCTCTTCCGCAACCCCAAACATCCCTACACGCGCGGTTTGATCGCTGCTGTGCCACAAAAAGAAGTCACGCGTGGCGGCCTGGCGGGCATCCCCGGCATGATCCCCAACTTGATCGACCCACCGAGCGGCTGCCGTTTTCATCCGCGCTGCCAGCATACCATGGCTGTCTGCCGACAAACCGTCCCGACGCCCGTGCCTGTGGGCGAGCAGCACACGACCGCATGTTATTTGTATGAGGCGGAGGGATGAGCGTGCGAATTCCAAACCCTGAGTTTGTCTGCCCTTCCCTCTACTTGGGGGCAAGGGACCGGGGGATGGGGGGCAGGAGCTTCTCCCCATGAGCGCCTTGTTGGAAGTCGCCAACCTGAAAAAATACTTTCCGGTGCGCGGCGGTTTGCTGAATCGACGGCTGGACGATTTCCGCGCGGTAGACGATGTCAGCTTTGCGCTGCAGCATGGCAAAACACTGGGGCTGGTGGGAGAAAGCGGCAGCGGCAAGACCACAATCGGCAAGTGCATCTTGCGCTTGTTAGAGCCAACAGCCGGCAGCATCCGCTATGCTGGCGCAGATATCACGCATATCAAAGCGCGCGACCTGCGGCGGCTGCGCAGCGATATCCAGATGATCTACCAGGCGCCAGCCGCATCGCTCAATGGACGGATGACTGTCGGGCAGATCATCGGCGAGCCACTTTGGATACACGAGAGCCTGAAAGGCAATGCAGCCCGCGACCGCGTCCTGGAATTGATGCATGTAGTCGGCTTAAAAGAAGAACATTATTACCGCTATCCACATGAATTCAGTGGCGGACAACAGCAGCGCATCGGCATCGCGCGCGCCCTGGCTGTGCAGCCGCGTCTGCTGGTGCTGGACGAGCCAACCTCGGCGCTGGATGTCTCGGTGCAGGCGCAGATCCTCAACCTGCTGCAAGACCTGCAAGACCGCTTTGACCTGACTTATCTCTTCATTTCGCATGATCTGGGCGTGGTGCGCTATATGTGCGACGAAGTGGCGCTGCTCTACCTGGGCAAAATCGTCGAAGTCGCCGCCACCGATGTCATCTTCGAGCAGCCCAAACACCCCTATACGCAGGCGCTGATCTCCGCTATCCCAGAGCCAGACCCAGATGTGCAGCGCGAAGAAATCATCCTCACGGGCGACCTCACGTTGGCAACCGGGGGTGGCTGTCCGTTTGCGCCGCGCTGTCATGCCCAAAAGCTCTCGCAATGCGAGACCCTGCCCCCGCCCCTGTTGACAATCGAGCCGCGGCATGCTGTCGCCTGTCATCTGCATGTGGACGCGTAAATTGCCACATAGTCACAGAGAGATTCACCATGACGCAAAGGACAAAATGGCACAAAGGACTTTTCTCGGTGCCTCGCTGCCTCTGTGGCAAAGCATTTTCAGTGATCGTTTCGCAAAGGTGGCCTTATGCTGCGTGAAGTAACGTTGGAAGACATCCGCCCCATCGGCATCGGCGCGGGGATCTTGGGCACGGGCGGCGGCGGCAACCCCTATCTGGGCGGCTTGCATCTGGCATCGGTCATCCGCGAGAATGGTCCGCAGCCCCTGGTCGATCCCCTGCAGTTGGCAGACGAGGCGCTGGTCTGCGTGGCTGGCAACATCGGCGCGCCGACAGTGAGCATCGAGAAGCTGCCCGAAGGCACAGAGATGTTGCGGGCGCTGCGTTTGCTAGAAGCGCATATCGGGCGGGGCTTCGATGCCATCGCCATTGCCGAGATCGGTGGCGCAAACTCCATGCAGCCGTTAATCTGTGGCTTGCTGGCGGGCATCCCCACGGTCGACAGCGACAGCATGGGCAGGGCATTCCCCGAGATTCAGATGTCGTCTTTCCTCTTCGACAGCGCTGCCACCGCCGCCCCGCTGGCCATGGTCGATGCCGCCGACAATGCCGCTGTGATACCAGCCGCTGTCAATGACCGGTGGGCGGAGAAGATGGCGCGCAATATCGCCGTCAGCATGGGCGCGCGCGCTGGCTTGGTCGGCACAATCATGACCGGCGCGCAGCTCAAAGCCTCGGGCGTGCATTACACCATGAGCCTGGCGCATCATCTGGGCTGCCAGGTTATCGCGGCGCAACGGCAAAAAAACGATGTGCCCCAGGTCGTTGCCGATGTGCTGGACGGGCAGGTGCTCTTCCGCGGCAAGATCGGCGATGTACATCGGCGCACGACCAAGGGATTCGCGAGGGGCTCGGTGCGCATCGACAGCTTCGCCAACGATGACCAACTGGCGATCGAGTTTCAAAATGAATTGTTGATCGCGCGGGTCAATGGCGCGGTGGCGGTGACCACGCCCGATTTAATCTGCATCGTCACCGCAGAAGAAGGCGAGCCGGTGACCACCGAGCTGCTGCGCTATGGCACGCGCGTGGCGGTGATTGCCGTGCCTGCGCCGCCACAACTAAAAAGCGATACCGCGCTGCGTGTCGTCGGTCCCGGCGCATTTGGCTACGATGTGGCGTTTCGTCCGCTGCCGGGCGGGGTGATTGGCTTGCCAACAGCAGTTTAATCCATATAAGGAGCCTATCAATGAAGACCAGAGCATTCGCAATCCTGTTCGTCTTGTTTAGCCTGTGCGGGCTAACAGCTGCGCAACATGACAATTGCTGTGGCATCGACCGCCAATGCAGCAGCGACAGGCAATGGACAGACGGCTATTATGCTTTCCAAAGTGGGCAGTGCGCCGCGCCAGCCCAGGCACAGCCGCCCGCCCCCGCCGCAAGCTCGTCCGCGCCAACAGACAACTGCTGCGGCATCGACCGCCA
The DNA here is from genome assembly GCA_022824565.1 of Anaerolineae bacterium. Classification (GTDB taxonomy): domain Bacteria; phylum Chloroflexota; class Anaerolineae; order Aggregatilineales; family Phototrophicaceae; genus UBA6055. Next base: position 16,662 of record JAJDZQ010000090.1, read on the forward strand.
GTGTTATAACGATGCGGACTGGGTAGTCGGCTTTTATGCCTTCCGCGAAAACCAATGCGCCGCGTCGACGGCCGGTCAGCAAACGTCAGCCGCAATCTCACAGACGCGGACGCAGGTTTGGACGCCCAACATGACCGAGGGCGTGAAACAACTGCTGGCGAACCCGACCACCGACCCGTTCAATAATTGCTGTTACATGCACCACAATAACTTTACCTGCCAAAGCGACGCAGATTGGTCGCGAGGCTACCAGCAATATCAGCAAGGGCAGTGCGTCCACCCTGCGCCGCTGGGCACGATGCCCGCCATCGTGGGCAACGACTCGGCATTGGGCACGGCCAAGTTCCACAAGCTCGTGAATACGGCGCTGGACTTGATGCGTGCGCATGTGCCGGAGTGGGTGGACTATATCAAGCTCAGCGGCGCGCGCCAGTTTGAATTGTTGCCGGCGGATGTAGGCGGCGGTTTCTTCAACCAATCTTGGGTTGTCGGGCACGGCTATTACAGCTGGCAGCAGGATGACCCGAATTGGGAGCCGAATGCGGACTATGTGGTGGGCTATGCGGGCGGCATCACCCACGAAGCTTGCCATGCCATCCAGCAGCGGACTTACACGCAGATGGTGGGGCATGCCAACGAATTGCCCTGCATGGAAGCGCAATTGGCGGTCATAGCAGGCATCAAACCCGACTCCAAAGATGTCGGCTGGCT
>JAJDZQ010000048.1 GCA_022824565.1 Anaerolineae bacterium
AAGCGAGCGCGATGCCATCAGCTATTATTTTCGCGCCGAGGTCTTCCCGCTTTTGACGCCGCTGGCCGTTGACCACGCCAGGCCCTTCCCGTTCATCTCCAACCTGAGCCTGAACCTGGGCGTTTATCTGGAGCGCACAAACGGCGATATGGGCAATGGCATCGACTTCGCGCGGGTGAAAGTTCCCGTGGATATGCTGCCGCGCATCGTCAGGCTAGAGAATGTGCTGCGCGCCTACACGGGCGATGCACACGTTGGTTATCGCTTCTTGTGGATGGAAGACATCATCGCCGATTACCTGTCCGATCTTTTTCCCGGCATGCAAATCCGCGAAGCCTTCCCATTCCGCATCATTCGCAATGCCGATATCGATTATGAGCACGAATGGGAAGAAGACCTGCTGGATGTCAAGTCGATCATCGAACAAGGCGTGCGCGAGCGCCGTTTTGGCTCGGTGGTGCGTCTGGGCGTGCCCGAAGTCATCAGCCAGCGCATGCTCAATCGCTTGGCGAGCTCGCTGGAACTGCCCACGACGCAGGAGGTCTTCCGCATTGATGGCAAGCTGGGCTCGGCCGATCTCTTTGAGCTGCTGCAAGTCGAGCGCGCCGACCTGAAAGACTCGCCCTATTCGCCGCGTCTACCCAAGCCATTCGCCCAATCGGACGACTTCTTCGGCGTCATTCGCAATCAAGATGTCATCGTGCATCTGCCCTACGATTCCTTTGCGCCGGTCGAAGATTTCTTCAAACGCGCCGCCCGCGACCCAAATGTGCTGGCTATCAAGACGACCCTGTACCGCGTCGGCAAGAATTCGCCGGTGGTCAATGCGCTGATGGAAGCGCGAGACAACGAAAAACAAGTCACCGTGCTGGTGGAGCTAAAAGCCCGCTTTGACGAAGAGAACAACCTGGAGTGGGTCACGGCGCTGGAAGAGAAGGGCGTGCATGTCATCTATGGCGTGGAAGAATTGTCTGTCAAGACACATGCCAAGATCTCGCTGGTGGTGCGCCGGGAACGCGAGGGCTTGCGGCGCTATGTGCATCTGGGCACGGGCAATTACAATGCGGCGACCGCACGCCTGTATGCCGATATTGGCTTGTTCACCTGCAACCCCGAAGTGGCGGACGATGCCTCGCGCTTGTTCAACCGACTGACAGGCTACGCGCCCAATACCCGCTATCAACGATTGCTGGTGGCGCCAGAATATTTGCACGATAGCCTGCTGGCGCTGATCGACAACGAGATTGCCGTGGCGCGGGCGGGCGGAGATGCGCGCTTGATCTTCAAGATGAACCAGCTCGAAGAAGACAGCGTCATCCAGAAGCTCTACCAGGCATCGCAAGCCGGCGTGAAGATCGACCTGATTGTGCGCGGCTTGTGCTGCTTGCGCCCGGGCCTGCGCGGTCTCAGCGACAATATCACCGTCAAAAGCATCGTCGGGCGCTATCTTGAACACAGCCGCATCTATTATTTTCGCAATGCGCCCCCCGAGCAGCAACTCTATATGGGCAGCGCCGATTTGATGCGCCGCAACCTGCTAAACCGCGTCGAAGTCGTCTTCCCTATCTTGGACCCGCGCATCCAGTGGCGCGCCCTGCGAATCTTGCAGACCGACCTGCGCGATATCAAAAATTCCTGGCTCTTGCGCAGCGATTGCAATTATCAGCGGCTGTGGCAGCCAAGCGACCAGACCGCTTTCGATTCGCACGCCGCCTTTATGAAAGACAGCTTCGGGGTTTGCGAGACGCCCGATTGACCCCCTCGGTTTCCCCGCCAGGTCGGAGGGAAGCCAGGTCCATCCGCATGACGGGACTGGCTCGGGCCCGCAGCGCTAGATGTCGATGGACTGGGTGTGCGAGTTGACGGTGATGCTATAGCTGCCAGCTGCAAAAGTGCCGTCCAGCTGGATCGTATCCGCGTAGGGGCGCAAGATCATCGGGCAGACCATGTCGACCGGCAACTCGCGGTAGACCTGCACCTGGACCGCGTTGTCCTCGTGTGTCTGCGCCACATGCACGGGCAGTTCGCAGCCATCGGGGTGTTCGCCCGCCACATCCAGCGCGATCTGCAGCGGATCATTGTCGCTCACGATGACATCAACTCGGAAGATATTGGTCATGACTTTTTCAGTTTCGCGCACTTCGTCCTCCTTGCTCGGTTGGGTCGGTTTTGCGGCGGGAGCCTTCTGCTGGCCAAGCGGCGATTCTGCTCCGCGCAGCCCCAGCAAGCCCACCGCCAGCAGCAGCAGCGCCAACAGAATGTCTATTCGGTACACAGCCGCCTCCGCTTGAGCTGCCGCTACACTATCCTCTACGCAAAGCCATGTCCAACAGTTTCACGCCAGCGCGAGCCACTCGTCATCTTGCAGATGCCAAACAGCCGGCGCGTCAGGTGTGTCGTCCCATGCGGCGGGATGCGGCAGCAGCGCCACAAAATGCGCCTCGCCCGCGAAAAGCTGCTTCAGCATGTCCAGAAGGGCAGCGTCTCCACGCTGGGAATGCGCCAGAACCAACAGCTTGTTCTGCGCCGCGCCCATGTTTAGCCGATTGACTGCCCGCAGCGCGTTCGTCGTTTCCCGAGTGAAATCAATGGCGGCGAACCAAACTGCCTCGCCCACGAAGTGCACAGTCTGTGGCTGTCGTCCGCCCGTTTCGGCTCTGCCCATGCGACAGACGCGGATATCGCCTGGGGAGCCAGCCACACCGAAAATTGTCTGCCAATCCTTGGCATAGGCATGGAAGACTCGCGCGGATTCGTCTGCGCAGCTCGCCAACAGGTTCGCCGCCAGCGCCTTGACAAATACCCGTTCTCGCGCCCTTGCCAGCGCCGCCGCCGATGTGCCCATGACCAGCGCTCGCAAAGCATCGTGATAACTGGCGTCCAGAACGCGCTTGATGTCCATACCGCGATTATACTG
>JAJDZQ010000015.1 GCA_022824565.1 Anaerolineae bacterium
TCCGATGCCGCGCCCGCCGAAGTCCCGCGAACCTATGGATTGAGCGCTCAACCGCCGGCGACGCGCCCCGCCGATCTGGAAGATGTCGCTTTCTATCCTGTGACCCAGCTCGCCGAGCTCATCCGCAGTCGGCAGGTTACATCGCTGGAATTGACGGAGATGTACCTGCGTCGCTTGAAACGCCACGACCCGGTCTTGCAGTGCGTGGCTGCCTACACCGAAGAGTTGGCGATTGCGCAAGCCGAGCGCGCCGACAGCGAAATTGCCCGTGGTCTCTATCGCGGTCCGCTGCATGGTATACCCTGGGGCGCGAAAGACCTGCTGGCGACGCGCGGCTATCCAACCCAGTGGGGCGCGCTGCCCTACAAAGACCAGCAGCTTGATGTCGACGCGACGGTCGTGCAAAGGCTGGAAGCGGCTGGCGCGGTGCTTATCGCCAAGCTGACCCTGGGCGCGCTCGCCAACGGCGATGTCTGGTATGGTGGCACAACCAGGAACCCCTGGGACATCAGCGAAGGCAGCAGCGGCTCGTCAGCGGGCGCGGGCGCGGCGACAGCGGCTGGGCTGGTTGGCTTCAGTATCGGCAGCGAGACCATGGGCTCGATCGTCTCGCCATCGACGCGCTGCGGAGTCACGGGCTTGCGTCCCACCTTCGGGCGTGTCAGTCGCTATGGTGCCATGGCCTTGAGCTGGAGCATGGACAAGCTCGGTCCCATGTGCCGCAGCGTCGAAGATTGCGCTCTCGTTTTCAGCGCCATCTATGGTCCCGATGGCCTGGACATGACCATCAGCCCCGAGCCTTTCAACTGGGAACCAGCGCTCGATCCCAAGGGGCTGCGCATCGGCTATGTAGCTGGCGCTTTTGAGGCGGCTGATGCGGGCCAGACCAATGCCCATCACCGCGACGAAGGTGAGCTGTTGCAGCGCGTCAACCAGGTCAACAGCGCGGCCTCGCTCGCTGTGATGCGCGCCGAGGGCTATGACTTAAACCCGATCGAATTGCCGGACACAGAAGTGAGTGGGCTCTGGCTGATCCTCGCGGCAGAGGCGGCCGCCGCCTTTGATCAGATCACGCGCGACGGTCGTGTCGACAGCATGAAGCGACAAGACGATGACGCCTGGCCCAATATCTTCCGCGCTGCCCGTCTCATCCCAGCGGTTGAGTATATCAATGCCAATCGTGTGCGAACGCAGTTGATGCACGACATGGCGCGCGTAATGAGCGCAGTTGATGTCTTCATCGTGCCCAGCTTTGGCGCGAACGCCCTGCAAATCACCAACTTTACCGGGCATCCCTGCGTCGTATTGCCCAATGGCTTCACCGAAAAGCGCACACCCACCAGCGTCTCCTTCATCGGCGGGCTATACAAAGAAGCCGAGACCCTGGCTGTCGCCAAAGCCTATCAAGACCTGACCGACTGGCACTTGCAGCATCCGCAAATGGACTTTGCTAATCTGTAAGAAATCGAGCATCAGAATTCAGCTTCTCTGCATGCGCTCCCCCTCCCTGATGCTTCGGGGAGGGGGTTGGGGGGTGGGGTAGTCCCTCCCTCATTTGGGCTGAGGGATTAGTCCAACAGCGCCGCCACTTCGGCGCGCACAAGTTCGTCATTTTCGCGCAGGTAGAGGTCGGTGAGCAGTTTGCTGCTGTCCAGCCCCATCGTCTGCCACAGCGCCCAGGCGGCATGCCCACGCAGCAAGGGGCTGGCATCAAACAACAGTTGGATCAAATGCGGGATGACGCGCTCGTCCTGCCAGTTGCCCGCGGCGATGCAGGCATTGCGCAACAGTCGCTCGCGGCCGATGCGCTCGACAGGGCTGCGGCGGAAAAGCTGCCGGAATGCCCCTTCGTCTATCATCAGCATGTCGACCAGCTTTGGCGCGACACGCCGCAGATCCAAGGGCAAGAAAGCCAGCTCGTCCGTATCGACCGTGAAGCGCTGAAACGGACAAACGTCCATGCAGATGTCACAGCCGAAGATCCAGTTGCCGAAGTCGGCGCGCAAATCGCGGTCGACCCAGCCCTTGTTCTCGATTGTGTGATAGCTGATGCAGCGGCGGGCATCCAAAACGAAAGGCGCGGGAAAAGCGGCGGTGGGGCAGGCCGCCAAACAGCGCGTGCAAGTGCCGCACATGGTCTCGCGCCCGGGCATGTCATAGTTGTCGAGCTCGAGGCTGGTGATGATCTCGCCGAGAAAAAAGCTGCTGCCACGCCGCGGGTGAATCAGCATGGTGTTCTTGCCGATGAAACCCAAACCTGCCTGCTGGGCGTGGCTGCGCTCGAGCAAGGCGCCGGTATCGACATAGAGCTTGTGGTCGAGCGCCCCGCCACATTCCTCCCCAAGCCACTCGGCGAAGCTCTCCAGCCGCAAGCCCAGCACCCGATGATAATCCACGCCCCAGGCATAACTCGCGATGCGTCCACGCGCTGGGTCGCTCAGGGTATTTTCATCGGCGAAACTCGCTTGATAATCGAGCCCGACGATGATGAGCGAACGCGCGCCAGGCAGGATTTCGCGCAGATCTTGCCGCCGCCGCACACGATCGGGGCGCGCCATATAGCCCATCTCGCCGTGCATGCCTCGCTGGATCCAGCGCAGATAACTCGCCAAAGTGGGAGAAGGCTGAGCAGGCGTGATGCCACACAGCGTGAATCCCAATTCGCGCGCCTTGTCACGGATGCGGGCGGCTTTCAGGGGCATATTCGAAAATGCAAGAGCGGCTGGCTCTTGCCTAGTTGGCTGGCCGCGGCGGATAGTCGATCTCTTGCAACAGCGCGACGATGCCATCCAACGTGGCGGGCGCTTCGAATACCACCTCTATCGTGCGCCGGTCCACATCGCCATCGACAGCGGCGACGCCGGGCAAATCGCCGAGCTCGAGCTTGATTGCGCCGACGCAGCCGGCACAGCTGATATTGGGTACGACCAGTGTTTCGTTTTGCATGGTGGTTTCCTCACCTGCACAAGGCAGCGATTGTCTTGGAATGGGTAGCTTCCTGCACCATGATACCGCCATCTCCCAACCTGTCGACAGGATCTGCGGGGGCAGTTTGCTTCCCCCAAGGCCTGTCGGGGGGGGCTGACGGGGGTTCATGGCTGTTACATGAATGCCTGGATGCCAGTCTGTGCCCGCCCCAAGATCAACGCGTGGATGTCACTGGTGCCTTCGTAGGTGTTGACCGCCTCCAGGTTCAGCACATGGCGGATGACATGAAATTCATCGGAGATGCCGTTGCCGCCGTGCATATCGCGTGCCGTCCGGGCGATGTCCAGGGCCTTGCCACAAGAATTGCGTTTGATCAGCGAAATCATCTCGGGCGTGGCGGCGTCTTCATCCAGCAGCCTGCCCACCCGCAGCGCGCCCTGCAAGCCCAGCGCAATCTCGCTTTGCATCTCAGCCAATTTGAACTGGATGAGCTGGTTCGCCGCCAGCGGACGACCAAATTGGTTGCGGTCCAATGTATATTGACGCGCCGCCTGCCAGCAAAACTCCGCCGCCCCCAAAGCGCCCCAGGCGATGCCATAGCGCGCGCGATTCAAACAGCCGAAAGGTCCGCGCAAGCCGCTTGCGCCCGGCAGCAAGTTGGCATCGGGCACGAATACCTCGTCCATCACAATCTCGCCGGTGCTGCTGGCGCGCAGACTGAACTTGCCTTCGATCGCCGGCGTAGACAAGCCGTCCATGCCCCGCTCCAGGATAAAGCCGCGGATTGGTCCTACATGCTCATCTTCGACCGCTTTCGCCCAGACCACAAAGACATCGGCGATGGGCGAATTGGTGATCCACATTTTGCTGCCATGCAAGCGCCAGCCGCCAGCGACCCGGGTTGCGCGCGTCTGCATGCCGCCAGGATCACTGCCATGGTTGGGTTCGGTCAAGCCAAAGCAGCCGACAAGCTCGCCGCTGATCAGCCCGGGCAGGTAGTGCGCCCGCTGTTCGTCTGTGCCATACGCATAAATCGGGTACATGACCAGCGAGCTTTGCACGCTCATGGCGCTGCGATAGCTGCTGTCGACTCGCTCAATTTCGCGGGCGATCAAGCCATAGCAGACCGCATTCAAACCCGCGCCACCGTGCTCTTCTGGCAGTGTCGCCCCCAGCATGCCCAGCTGCGCCATTTCGTAATAGATATCGCGGTCGAATTGCTCGTGCCGATTCGCTTCCAGGATGCGCGGCATCAGCCTGGCTTGACAATATTCCCGCGCGGCATCCCGCACCATGCGCTCTTCATCATCAAGCTGCTGGTCGAGCAAGAAGGGGTCGTCCCATTGAAACTGGCTGGGCATTGGCCTATGACCTCGCGGCATCTGGATTCCTAGCGCATATTGTAAACCGCCCGCGCGTGATTTCGCACTACAATCCCCCTCCCCGGCTCGACGGAGGACAGGACATGTTTCATTCTACCCCATCCCCAGCCCTTCCCCGTATCAACAGGGAAGGGTGACTTGTCGAGAAACCTGTGCGTTTATTGCTAATCTGCAAGAAATTGAGCATCAGATTTCATTTTCTCTGCATGCGCTCCCCCT
>JAJDZQ010000136.1 GCA_022824565.1 Anaerolineae bacterium
CCGAAGGACGCACTACCGTTCGACTTGCATGTATTAGGCACGCCGCCAACGTTCATCCTGAGCCAGGATCAAACTCTCCGTCTTCAAACAGGGTTTGATTTCGCTCTTGTCTTAACCTGCTATTCTGCTGTTAATCTGCACCCTGTCCCCATATCTTACAGAGACAAAAAAGCAGGAGCTGCAATCACTCCCACCAGCGTGCGCCTAGACTAACAATTCAATTGCGCACCTGTCAAGGGCGATTTATCAGAATCGCGTAAACATGCGTCAAGAGTTGCCTTCCGCGTCGGATTCGCCACGCCAGTCATCAAGTAGGCTCTGGCTGCAAATTCTCCACCAGCGCTTCGTCCGGGATGATCTCCTGCGCTTCGGCCTGTTCACGATCGCCCAAAATGTCTTTTACATACATCTCATCGACCAACACGGCAAAGCAAGCGCTCAACGGCACAGCCAGCATCAAGCCCAAAAAGCCAAAAAAGAAGCCAAATATGATCTGCCCCAGCAAGATCAAAATCGCTGGCATGTTCATGCGCTCGCTCGCCAGCACAGGGCTGACCACCTGGCTTTGGAAGAACGACACGCCATAAATGACGACCGCCACCCAGAGTACATTCTCCTGCGCCTGCACGATAGCAACCGCTACCGATGGCACCAGCGCCACCAGCGGACCAAAGTTGGGTATGAATGACAGCAAGCCCGCCAGCACACCCAAAGCCAACCACTCATTAATGCCCAGCAGCGCCAAGCCCAAGCCTGTCAAAATCGCTACCACAACCATCGAAACAAAGGTCACCGTCAGCCAGCCGCGCAACGTGGAATCGACGCGCTGCAGCACGACCAGCATGCGCTCGCGATACCAGATCGGCGTCAATTTGATGATGCCATTGACATACAAGTCTGGCTCGGCGAGCAAATACATGCTCAGGAAAAAAATGATGAGCGCGCTCAAGATCGTGTTGGCCACGCCGCCGACTACTGGCAGCACTGTGCCGCCCAGCCGCCCCACCGCGTCGGTAACCTGGGAGATAAATTGATTGATCAAGTCATCATTGATGAGGTCGGTGGCATTTTCGGGGATGATTCCGTCCAGCAAGGGAATGGCGGTAACCAAATCTTGGCGGGTGATTGATGCGCGCGCTTCTTCCAAACCTTGCGGCACAATTTCGGTTGCCAACGTATCGAATTGGCTGAGGATGGTGCTCAAGACGGGCATGCCGATCAAACCCAGCCCCGCGAAAAAGCCAATCACACTAACCAAAATCGCCACCAGCCGATTGATCTGAAAGCGGCGAATGAGCAAGCGCACCGGCATGGTAAACAGCACAACCAGGATGACGGCGGCGAATGTCAACATCAATGTCCCGCGGATCTCCCAGACGAACACCAGACCCAGCACGATGAATATCGTGGCTACGATATTTCGCAGTCCAATGTTGACCGACCTTGCGCTTCGCACGCTCATCGAGACCTCTTTGCCGCTGGATGCCAGAATTGAGGCGCCGCCAGCTTAGCGGATTCATGTGTCGATTGTAGCCTGTACAACACAGCGCCGCAAAAATCGTTGTGCCTAGCCCAGAATCAGGTCGCAGGCTACAATCCCGCCTGCACCCAATCCCCGAGGCGCGGCACTGCCATGAAATTCGAAGTCAGCATTCTCAGCGAAGATCTGAACGCGGTTGGCGCAATCGCGCAAATGGTCGAGGCTGATGGCTTCGCTGGCTTGTGGCTGGCGGAAACGGCAAACAATCCATTCTTGCCGCTTGCGCACGCTGCGCTGGCGACAGAGCGCATCTCGCTGGGAACAGCCGTCGCTATCGCCTTCCCGCGCAGCCCGATGACGATGGCGCAGACAGCTTGGGACCTGGCAGAGCAGTCGCGCGGCCGCTTCGTGCTGGGCTTGGGCACCCAGGTCAAACCGCACATCGAAAAAAGGTTCAGCGCCAACTGGGGCAAGCCGGTGCGGCAGCTTCGTGAATATATCGACTCGCTCCGAGCCATTTGGCGCAGCTTTCAAACTGGCGAACCGCTGCAATATCATGGCGACTATTACCGGTTTTCGCTGCTGACGCCTGCTTTCGCGCCGCCGCCCATGCCCTGGCACGACATCCCCATCTATATCGCCGGCGTCAACACGGGGCTGGCCCGCCTCGCTGGAGAAGTCTGCGCTGGTTTTCATGTGCATTCGTATCACACGCCGCGTTACCTGCGCGAGGTGCTGCTGCCCGCGTTTCAGCAAGGGCGCGCCAAAAGCCAATTGCAGAACCCCCTGCAATTATCCAGCGCCATATTCGTGGTTACCGGCGAAAATGCCGCGGATATCGAAGAAAGCAAGATCATGACCAAGTCGCAGATCGCCTTCTATGCCAGCACACCCAGTTATCGCCCGCTGCTGGAATTGCATGGCTGGGCAGACCTGGCGCCACGCTTGAACGCCCTGCTGCGGCGCGGCAAATGGAATGAACTGCATGCACTAATCAGCGATGATATGTTGGCGGAGTTCGCCATCATCGCGCCGCCAGACGAATTGCCATACAGGCTGCGCGAACGCTATGACGGTCTGCTGGACCGAGCAGGTTTTTATTTTCCCTATGACACTTCGGACAGCAGCAAACGTCTGGTTTGGCAGCACGCAGCGAAAGCCCTGGCGCGCTGATGCCGCAGCTGGAATTGCAGGGACGTTCCGTTGACTATTCTGTGCGCACCAGCAAGCGCGCCAAACGCGTGCTCCTAAAGTTTGGGGCAGACACCGGCTTGGAAGTGGTGTATCCCAGCCGCCAGCGACGACCTTCGCCCGAAGCTGCGCTGCGTGGAAGCGCCGACTGGATCTTGCGCACGATGTCGCGGCTCGCCCAGGAATCTGACCGCCAGCCCAGGCGCCGCTATCAAAGTGGCGAAGTCTTTCTTTATCGCGGCCAAGCCTGCCAGCTGAATGTGACCTGGTTGTCGAATGGCGCTCGTAGCCATGTCCAACTCGCCGGCGATTCGCTCGTGCTGGCCTGTCCGCAGTCTGCGCAACGGGAAGAGCGGCGCGCGGCGGTGGTGAACTGGTTTCGGTCGCAAGCCAAACTGTACCTGCCCCAACGCACAAGGCAATTGGCGGAGAAACATGGCTTTCAATTTGGGCAATTGCGCATCAAACATCAGAAGACGCGCTGGGGAAGCTGCTCGGCGCAGGGCAATCTCAATCTGAATTTGCGGCTGATGATGGCACCAGATGCGGCTATTGACTATGTCATCCTGCACGAGCTGTGCCACTTGCGCGAATTGAATCACAGCGCGGCTTTTTGGCGGCTGGTGGAAGAACGTTGCCCCGATTATCAGCTATGGCGAGCCTGGCTCAAAGAAAACGGGCGCCTATTGAAATTGTAGGCTTGCGCGCAAAGTCGGGCTGCCGGGCGAACCAGGTGTCGCCCAGGTCGCGGGCCAGAAGACAAAGACCGACAGTGGAAGTGTAGTGGCGAAAAGGCAAATGGCACATGCATTTTGATCTTTCTTTCTTCCCATCAGGAGACCTGCAAGCGGATGCGGAATTGGTCGCCAGCGCCGAACAAGCGGGCTTCTGCGCTGCCTGGTCTGCCGAAACAGCGCGCAACCCCTTCCTGCCGCTGACGATCGCCGCCTCTGTCAGCGAATCTATCTTGCTGGGCACACAGATCGCCGTGGCTTTTCCGCGCAGCCCCATGGTAACAGCCCAGATCGCCTGGGATCTGGCTCGGCAGAGCAAGGGCCGCTTCGTGCTGGGCTTGGGCACACAGGTGCGCGCGCATATCGAACGGCGCTACAGCGAAACCTGGACGGACCCAATCGGGCGCATGCGCGAATATATCGAAAGTCTGCGCGCAATATGGGATACCTTCCAGCATGATGCCCGACTGCGCTATCGTGGCAAGCACTACCAATTTCGCTTGATGTCGCCCTTCTTCAATCCTGGTCCCAACGCAAAGCCCGACATCCCGATCTTTTTGGCGGGCGTGAACCCGGGCCTGTGTCGGCTGGCAGGCGAGAATTGCGCAGGGCTGCACGCGCATGTTTTTCATACCGCGTCGTACTTGCGCGATGCTGTCCTGCCGGCTGTCGAGGCTGGTTTGGCTGCCTCGGGCCGGGCGCGAGGCGAATTTTCGCTGACAGTGCCGGTCTTCGTTGTCTGTGGCACAAATGACGAAAGCCGACGCCGCGCAGCAGCAGAAACCCGCGCTCGCATCGCCTTCTATGCGAGCACGCCCGGATACAGACGGGTCATGGCGCTGCAGGGCTGGGGCGAGATTGCGGACGAGCTTTCCGTTAGGGCGCGCGCCGGACAGTGGCATGCGCTGGCGGAGCTGATACCAGACGACATGCTGCGCGAGGTCGCTATCGTGGCCGCGCCAGACGAAGTGCTGCCGCAGATTACACAGCGCTATGCCGGGCTGGCCGACCGCATTTGCCTGGATTGGAGCGGAATGGACAAGTCAAGTCGCTCGCTGATTGCCAAGGGGCTGCATCAGGCATAAAGCGCTGGCATGGGCTCTTCGACCACATCGTAAATGCGAAAGCCGCGCTTCTGATAATTGGCCAGCGCATGCGGACCATCGAGGTTGCAGGTGTGCAGCCAGACGCGCCGCGCGCCCATCTGCCAAGCCTGGTCGACGCCATAACTCAGCAAATGCTTGCCCAGCCCCCGACCCATATAGTCGCTCCGCAATCCAAAATAGGCGATTTCTACCGAAGCGTCGGCATGGCGAAAGAGCTCGACATAACCAGCTGGCGAGCCACTTACATACAGGATATGCACCTGGGTATCGGGCGAAGTCAATATGCGGCGCAGCTCGGCATTGGACATCTGCAAGCGGTCGCGCCAAGCCCATTCTTCGCCAACAGATTGATAAAGAAACTTGTAAAAGCCCAGATCGGGCATCTCCATACGGACAATTTCGATATCGCGCGCGCGCACAAAAGCCGGCGCGAAGTCTGCGCGGCTGGTCATCTCCAGGTATTTTGTAATCAGCGTGGTCGCGCTGCGAGTGGCGACTGCCATGCGGGCACTTTTTGGCTTTGTTGACTGCGCACCAGCTTACTCAGTCGCCAGCGGCGACCGCATAGCACAATCGCACAAAATATCCCGCATGTATCCCGTCAATCTTGCTAAACCGTTATGGAACCCGGCAACCGCGCCTTGTCGCTGTCTTGTGCCAAAGCTATGATGATGGCGCAGCAGCTCTTTTCCGGATACGGCGATGCCCCTGCTCCACGGCGTCAAACGCAGACTCGGCAAACGTTGGTACGCGATGCAGCCGACAGACAAGCTGGTGGCGCGCCTGCCGCTGGTGTCTGGCGCTGCTGCCGAGGCTATGTTGAGTGCGCTGCAAGAGCGGCTGGCGCATCAAGATGGCAGCCTGGACGGCGTTGACTGGTCGGGCATGAACCTGCAGCGAGCGCAGATGGCAGCCTGGCAACTCAAGAACGTTCGCTTTGCTGGCGCGCAATTGCCGAGCGCCTACTTCGCCTATTCGCAGCTGGCTGGCGCAGATTTCAGCGCGGCAAACTTGCGAGATGCGCACTTCCGCGAGGCGCAGTTGGCAGGGGCAGGCTTCGCAGGCGCAGACTTGCGCAATGTCAACTTCGCTCGCGCCGATTTGCGCAATGCCGACCTGCGCGCTGCCGATATTCGTGGCATCAACCTGTGGGGTGTTGACCTGCGCGGGGCGCGCTTCAACGAATGCCAGCGGGACATGTTGCGGCAGCTGGGCATGCGCCTTTGCGCAACCAGCGAGTAAAATGAGCGCAATGAGCGAACAGGAGGTCTGAGCCAAGTGCATGTAGTCACTTTTACGCGCAGCACGCCCGATACAGCCGCCAAGGTGTGGGTAGACGACAATGGCGCGGTTAGCTGGGGCGATGTCGCGACTGTCGTCAATCCCTGGGACGAATACTCGCTGGAAGAGACGATCGCCATCGCAAAGGGCAATGGCGGCAAGTCGACAGTCATCGCAATAGGCGCGGCGCTGCACGACGATGCCTTGAAGCACAGCCTGGCCATGGGCGTTCAAGACGCCATCCGCATTGAAGAAGGCGGCGCGGATATACACGACAGTCTGATTTGGTCTGGGCTGGCGGCTGGCGCGCTGCAGAAACTGGGCGATGTCGACCTGGTCATCTTTGGCAAAGAAAGCATCGATGTCGCCAGCGACCAGCACAGCATGCAATTGGCGCGACGCCTGGGCTGGACGATGCTCAGCTTCGTCTCGGCGATCGTGGAGTTGGATGCCGCAGCGGGCACCATCAAGGTCGAGAAGACCCTGGAACAAGGCAAGCAACTCCTCAGCGCGCGTTTGCCCGCGGTCATCTCTGTGATGAAAGGCATCAACGAACCGCGCTATCCCAATTTTTTGGGCATTCGCAAAGCCGCCAAAGCAGCCATCCCCGTTTGGACAGCGGCAGATTTGGGAGTCGATTTGCCAGCGCCCGCTACTGCTGCCCTGCGCTATTTCAACCCGCCGGCGCGCGCAGTCAGCACCGAAATCGTCGCGGGCGAGGGAGTGAGCGATAAAGCCGAGACCTTGGCCGCGCGCTTGTTTGAGGAGAAGGTATTGTGACCGTCTTCGTCTGGATCGAAAGCTTTGCCGGACGCGCCCTATCCAGCAGTTGGGAAGCGCTGGGAGCGGCGAATGCGCTGGCGGACGAGCTGGATTGCGCAGTTACAGCGGTCGTTTTTGGCGCGAATGCAGAAGCGATCGCCACAGAAGCAGCCGGCTATGGCGCGCGCGGGGCCATCGTTTGTAGCGACGCGAGCTTGCTTGAATATCGCCTGGAGACTTATGCCGCCTTGTTGAGCCAGTTGGTCGCCGAGCGCAAGCCCAAAGCTGTGCTGGCCGTCGCAAGCAACCGCGGGCGAGAATTGCTGGCCAGCGCCGCCGCTGATACAGGCCATGGCATGATCTCGGATGTGGTCGAGCTGCGGCTGGCTGACGGGCAAATCATCGGCACGCGACCCGCCTATGCCGGCAAGGTGCTGATGGAGATAACAGCGCACACGGAAACCACCTATGTGACATTGCGCGCCCGCGCTTTCTCGCCAGCAACAGCCCTGGCCGGCCACCCACCGGCCATTCAGCGGGCAACGGCGGCCACAGTGCCCGATTCAATCGCCAGCCTGGTCGAAGGCTTCGCGACAGAAAGCGGCTCGGTCAACCTGACAGACGCGGCAATCATCGTCAGCGGCGGACGGGGCATGGCGAACAACCCACGCAGCGCCCCGGCTGGACTAACCGGCGAAGCGGCAGCTATCTGGAAAGCCAAAGACGGCTTCGCCAACACCTTGAAGCCGTTGGTGGAACTACTGGGAGCGGCGTTGGGCGCAAGTCGCGCGGCGGTGGATGCGGGTTATATCCCTTACGAGCATCAGGTCGGGCAGACGGGCAAGGTGGTCAACCCCGATCTGTATATCGCCTGCGGAATCAGCGGCGCGATCCAACATCAGGCGGGCATGCGCAACAGCAAGGTCATCGTGGCCATCAACAAAGATGCGCAAGCGCCCATTTTCAAGCTGGCGCGTTATGGCATCGTTGGCGATTTGTACGAAGTCGTGCCGGCTTTGACGGCGGCTTTGCGGCGGCGGCTGGGCTGATGCGATTTGCTCTATTGTCAAGTTCTAACGGAAACGCCAGCCTTCGACTTGGCGCATTTCGCCATATTGAAAAGCGCAGCGTCCAACTAGCCTGTGGCAATAACCGCCCCAGAAGCGGCGCGCGCGCAACCTGGCGCGACACAGGCAAGAACCGACACCGTCTGCCATGCACCTAGCCCTCATCACCGCAGCGCCTTTTTGCCTGGCTTTGCTGCTGGCAATGCCCCAGACCCGCTCGCAGCTCGGCAAAACCACGCAGACCCTGCTGAGCACTGCGCTGATGGCGGCGCTATTCGCCTGGCTGGTCGGCTCATTCCCGCTCCTGCAGGCAGAGCAGGTGATCGTCCAGCGCCTGGAGTGGATGCCGGCTCTGGGCATCAGTTTGTCGTTTTATCTGGACGGCTTGTCGCTGATCTTTGGGCTCATCATCACGGGCATTGGCGCGCTGATCTTCTTCTTTGCTGGCTATTATTTTGACGATGCCGCGGAATACAACCGCTTTATGGTTTGGCTGGCTGGCTTCGCCGGCGCGATGCTGGCGCTGGTGCTTTCGGGCAATCTGCTGATGCTCTTCATCGCCTGGGAGCTGACCAGCGTAACATCGTTTTTGTTGATTGGCTTTTCAGGCGAAAAGCAAGCAGCAGCGCGCGAGGGGGCTTTCAAGGCTTTATTTGTGACCAGTGGCGGGGCGCTGGCGCTGATTATCGGGCTGGTGATGCTGGGCGGGGCCGCTGGACAGCTCATCACCCCCGAAGCGAACAGCGGATTTGTCGCCGAGCTGGATGTCATCTTGAGGCTGGACAACCTGCACGAGCATGCCTGGTTTCCGCTGTTTGCAACGCTGATCTTGCTGGGCTGCTTCACAAAAAGCGCGCAGTTTCCATTCCACTTCTGGCTGCCCGGAGCGATGAGCGCGCCAACGCCAGCCAGCGCTTATCTGCACAGCGCCACCATGGTCAAAGCGGGCATCTATCTGGTGGCGAGGCTTTCGCCAGTGATGATGCAACATGAGCTTTGGACGAACGGCTTGCTGGGCGTGGGCTTGCTGACCATGTTGGTCGGCGCGATTTTCGCCATCAAACAAGCCGATCTCAAAGGGCTGCTGGCTTATGCGACGGTGAGCAAACTGGGGGCGATCATGGCGTTGCTGGGCTTGCCGGGGCAGGCTGGCCTAAAAGCTGCGCTGGTCGGCATAATCGCCCATGCGCTGTACAAATCGGCTTTATTCATGGTCGCCGGCACAATCGACCACGCCGCGCATACGCGTCTCATCAGTCGGCTGGGCGGCTTGCGGAAAGAGCTGCCTGGTTTGTTCTGGGTCACTGTAATATCGGCGCTTTCCATGGCTGGCCTGCCCTTCTTGATGGGATTCGTGGCGAAAGAAACCTTGCTGGACGCGCTGCTGCATTATTCCGCGCCCTGGACGGTGCCGGTCATGCTGGTGGCTCTCGTCAGCGCCGCGTTCACTGCGCTGGCCGCCTATATGCTGGTCGGAGAGGTCTTCTTGGGGCAGCGCCCGCGCGGGCTGCGCATCCACAAGCCGCCCAGGCCGATTTATTATGGTCCGGCTCTGCTGGCATTCTGCTCGCTGGTTATGGGCTTCTTGCTGGACCCGTTGATCATTCCACTGCTGCGGCTGGCTGTGACCAAGTCTTTTTCGCTGCCGCTCTTCGCCGGCTTCAACACAGTCTTTTGGATGAGCGCGGGCGTATTGGTGGCTGGCGCGCTGCTCTATCGCGTCCGCAAGCCACTCAGCGGGCGCATCGCCTTTCCCCTGTCTGGCGATGCCGTTTATCACGAGATCATCAATTACATCGATTGGGCGGGCCACGTTTTGCTGCATTTTCAGTCCGGCTATGTGCGCTATTACCTGGTCTGGATTCTTGGTTCCGTGTCCTTGATGCTGGTCGCCTCGGGGACTTTGTCGACTGTGACAGCCGGGCAGACACTCTTGCCGCAGGATCTGTCGATGACCGCCACCGATCTGGCGAAGATTTTTATGTTGCTGCTGACGATCGTAGCTGCTGCGCTGACAGTCGTACTGCGCGAGCATGTCAAGGCGGCCATCGCGTATGGCGTGATTGGTTATGCCATCGGCGTCATCTTCTTGATCAACCACGCGCCCGATGTCGCCCTGGTGCAGATGCTGGTCGAGACGATGGCGACAGTGCTCATCATCATCATGCTGGGGCAGATCCGGCCTGGCGCTCGACTCAAAGTTATAGACAGCTTGTGGGCTGGTCGGCACGATTACAATTTCGGTTTTCTGCGCGATTTGGGTATATCTATCGTGATCGGCTTGGCGGTTTTTGTCTTCTCGCTGATTGCGCTGCAAAATCGCCCTGAGCGCCAGAGCATCGCCAAGTGGCATCTGGAAAATACTGTCCTGGTAAACAGCGAAGACGCGGTCGGCGCGATCGTGGCGGACTTCCGCGGCACAGATACCTTGCTGGAGATCGCCGTATTCACGACGGCGGCGCTGGGCGTGCTGACCTTGCTTGCGCGCGGGCGGATTGGCGGTGGCGGCCGGCTGCTGCCCAATAAAGCGCCTGTCGGTTCGCTCCGCGAAAAGGATACAGAGGCAGTCGAAGCCATCCAGGATGCCACCAGCTTGTCGACGCCATTCACCCGGCTGGTCACGCATTTCGTGCTGCCAATCGCCATATTGATTGGCATCGCCCAGATCTTATACGGCGGCAGTGGACCTGGCGATGGCTTCACGGCGGGCGTAACGATCGGCTTGGCGGTTTCGCTGTGGTATGTGGTGCTGGGTTATGACGAAGCGCGGCGGCAGCTGCCCTGGTTTCGTCCCGAGCAGTTTGTGCGGCTGGGCTTGGTCATCGGCATCGTCAACGCGCTCTTGCCGCTATTGCTGGGGAAGAGCTTTATGGGTCATGTGCAATTTGACAAGGCGCTGGGGATTTATGACCTGGTCGCTTCCTTTGGCTTGCACATCACCTCGTCCCTGTTTTTTGAAATCGCCATTGCCATCACGGTGATGGGTGGCTTGGGCATCATCATCGAAGCGATTGCCTATCCGCAGAATCGCGCGGCAGCTGACGAAGGCTTGTCGGCTGTGAACATCTAAACTTGCAGAAAGGTGAGCTGGCATGGTTGAGTTTATGTTTGCGCTGGCAATTGGCATTCTATTTGGGATCGGCGTGTTTCAATTGCTGCGCCGCGATTTGATCAAAGCGGCCATCGGCTTTGCCATCTTGTTTTCGGCCATCAATCTGTTTTTTGTGGCGGCTGGCGCATTCGAAGGCGAGTTCCCGCCCTATCTCAGCAATGTGCAAGCCGGGCGCCCCACCAGCGATCCACTCGTGCAAGCCTTGATTCTGACTGCCATTGTGGTCAGCTTCGGCAGTTTTTCGCTGGTGCTTGGCATCGTGAATATCATCTCGAAACGCTATGACACGGTCGATTCCAACGATGTTACCCAGTTGAAGCATTAGGTATTTTTAGGCGGGACGGCGACAGCTTATGACAGACAACGCGCTGCTGTTGGGCGCACTGGCGACACCGCTGATTGGGGCGATTTTGGCGCTGGTCTCGGCGCGATCCAACCAAACCCAGCGAGCCATCGGCGTGGCAACCGGTGGCATCGCCTGGCTGTTTGCGGCCGGGCTGTTGGCGCAAGTGCACGAACTTGGCGTGCAGACCTATGCGCTGGGCGGTTGGCAGCCGCCTTATGGGATCGTGCTCGTGGCGGACGCCCTGGGCGCGCTGTTCGCTTTCATGGTTACGACTATCATGATTGCTGGCTTGCTTTATACCTATCACTGCCACGACAAATGCATGACCTACCCGGCCTTTGTGCCGCTCTTCCTGCTGATGGAGGTGGGCTTGGTCGGCGCCATGTTGACTGGCGACTTGTTCACGCTCTTCATTTCCATGGAGCTGATGGTGCTGGCTTCGGTGTCGTTGACAGCGATATCCGATGACCAATTTGGATTGGAAGCGGCGCTCAAATACATTCTCATCAGCTCGATGGGCACGCTCTTCTTGCTGCTGGGCATCGCGGCGATGTATGCGACACTGGGCACATTGAACATGGCGCAGATTGCGCAGACCCTGCTGACAGGCGAGCGGCCGTTTTTGGCGCCGGCTGCCGCGCTGATGCTGCTGTGCGCCTTCTTGCTGAAGAGCGCCGTGTTTCCATTTCACTTTTGGCAGCCCGATTTTCATACCACTGCGCCGACACCGATCAGCGCCATGCTCTCGTCCATCGTGGTCAAGGTCGGCGTCTATGGCATCTTTCGGCTGGTTACGCTGTTGTTCATCGAAGAAGCCTTCTTGCTGGAGCGGCTGCTGGGCGTGCTGGGCGTCATCGGCATCGTCTTCGGCAGCCTGGGCGCGCTGCGCACCTACAATGCCAAGCGCATGCTGGCTTATTCGACATTCGCGCAGATCGGCTTCATCCTGGTGGGAATCGGCTGGGGCAATACCCTGGCTTTGGTCGGCGCGATCGTCTACGCCTTCAACCATGCATTCATCAAGTCGGCGCTGCTGATGCTGATGGGCGTTGTGGCCAGCTATACCAAAATCAAGACTGCCGACTTCGCGCAGGTGCGTGGGTTGGGCACAAAGCTGCCGCCCTTGTTGGGCTGGCTGGTGCTGCTGGGGGGATTGTCGCTGGCTGGCGTGCCGCCGCTGAACGGCTTCATCAGCAAGCTGGCGCTCATCCAGGGTGGCGTGGATAATGGCGATTGGGCGAATCTGATTATCGTGGTGGCGGCGGGCATTTTGACATTGATGTACATGATCCGCGCCTGGCAACAGATTTTCCAGCAAGCGCCGCTGCCCAGCACCACCGAAACCAAGCCGGTCGGCGACAGCATGGTTGCGCCATTTTTGCTCATCACGATTTGCCTGCTGCTGGGCACGGTCTTCGCGGAACCGCTGGTGCAGCTTGTCAGCGAAACCGTGCGCCAAATGATGAATCCGCAGATTTATATCGCGGGGGTGGGGCTTGGCTAGGGCGGCTGAAGCAAAGGAAAACGGCAGAAAGCCAACGGGCCTGGCCAAGCGGCTGGTTATGGCGCTGCCACTGGCGCTGGGTTGGACGATCTATACTGCCCAGCCGACGCCGGGCAATCTGCTGCTGGGGTATATCTTTGGCATCATGGTGGTCGGCGCTACTGGCTTCCGCGGCGACTCGTTTCGCCTGAAGAACCCGCCTCGGCAACTCTTCAATCTGCTCATTTATACTTTGTACATGGCCAGCGAGGTGCTGATGGCCGGCATTGATGTGGCGCGCATCATCCTCAGCCCCAGCTTGCCAATTAAGCCGGGCATGTCGCGCGTCGATACGCAAGACAGCACGCAAAGCGAATTGATTTCGGCCACCAGCGCGCATGGCATCACAATCACACCGGGCGAGCTGGTTGTGGACTTTGACGAAGGTCCTGACGGTGTAACCATGATTGTGCACAGCCTGAATATCGAGGCATCTGCGCAACAGCTCGCTGCCGACCAGCAGACACGTTTGCGGCGAATCTTGGGGATATTGGGATATGATTGAAAGCGAATTTGCCCAAAGCGCTGTCAGGTTGATCTTGCTGGCGCTGGTCATCTTGCTGATACCGGCTTCGTACCGCGTTGTCGTGGGTCCATCTTTGCCCGACCGGCTGAGCGCGGTCGATCTCATCACCACCCTGCTGGTGGGCATTATCGTGCTGCTGGCGCTGGTCGAAGAAACGCCGGTGGTGGTCGATATGGCGATTGCGCTGGCAGCATTCGCCTTCATCGGCACCATCACAATCGCGCGCTATATCTCCGAAGGCAGGTATTTCTAAGTGCTGTTAGAAATGCTGGGCGTAGCGGCTCTGGTCTTTGGGGTGTTTTTCTGCGCAGTCGGTGTGCTGGGAGTCATCCGCATGCCCGATACCTTGACACGGCTGCATGCCTCGGGCAAGGTGGCCATCCTGGGCTTGTTTGGGCTGCTGCTGGGCGCGGCACTGCTGGTGCCTTCGACTGCGTTGCGGCTGCTGGTGCTGGGGCTATTCGTGCTATTGACCAGTCCTGTCGCCACGCACGCTATCGCCGCATCCGTGCACAGACGCCGCGAGATCGCCCAGCAACTGGATGACGAACAAAAAGCGGACGACAACGATGACAGCGCTCCCTTCGCGGTCGATGTAACGGCGGTGCTGGCGCGGTCGCAACTGGATGAAATCCTGGAAGCGCTGGAACGAACGCAGCAACGGCGCGACAATCCAGACTCGCAGTAATGCGACCAGATTGAACATTCACCGGGAAAACAGGCGGAAGAGGGGGTTGGCGCGCGTCTGCACATGATCCAGCGCATTCACCAGCACAAAGCCAGCCAACAGCAAGAGCACAGCCGGCACAAAGGTGTCATCGCCAGGATTGGGCGCGACATTTGCCTCTAGCAGGCAGCGAAAGTCGCCATGCCGGTCGAGGTCGCTTTCCAGGCAATCCTTCCACGGGTAGATCTTCCACAGCGAGCCGGCCATAAAGCCGACCAGCAGCGCCACCGTCAAGTTGTAATAATGCGCCAGCAGGTAGCTCAATATGCGCGAGAAAGCGATGATGCCGACGACCGCGCCCAAACCAACGATGAGAACAGGCGGCAAGTCGCGCTCGCTGACAGCCGTCAACACATAATCGTATTGCCCGAGGATCAACAACATGAAAGAGCCGGAGATACCCGGCAAGATCATGGCTGTGATAGCGATCATGCCGCTGATGAAGAGCATCGCCGGCGAGTGATCGGCTTGGGCTGGCACGATATTCACAATGACAAACGCCACTGCGGCACCCAGCGCAAAGCTCAGCGCCGACGAGGCTTTCCAGCTTACTTTCGCGCCGATGGACAGGATTGAAGCCAGCACCAGGCCAAAGAAAAAGCTGAAGAGCAGCACGCGCCCGCTTTCGTCGTCCAGGGTCGCGCTCAAAAAGCTGGAAAGCAGCAGCACAGCCGTCACCAGCCCCAGCCCCAGCGCCAGCAAAAAGCGCAGCGAAATATGCGCAAAAAGCTGCGAAAACTTCAGGCTGAGCGCCAATTGCAAGGCGCGCACATTAAAGGACTTGATGGCGTCAAGCAACGTTTGATACACACCCAGGATAAACGCCATCGTGCCGCCGCTGACGCCGGGCACAATGTCCGCCGCGCCCATGGCAAAGCCGGTCAAAAACAAGCGCAGGTATTCGGAAAAAGTCCTGGGCTGGGAAAGGTCGGTCTCGGTCGGCTTCACTGGGACGCTCCTGGATGGCGCGGGCATTGGCGCGTTAGTTTGCCCGATGCGCTGGTGGCGGTCAATGGCGCAGATAGGTAGAATGCCAACGCAGCCAGACAAAGACGGGGCGAGCGGCATGCCAAAAATCAAGACGGCGCGCGGCGAAATCTGGTTCGCAGACCACCGGTCGCGGCGAGCTACACCAGCTGCGCTGCTCATTCACGGCGCTGGTGGCTCGCATTTGAGCTTCCCTGACGAACTGCGCCGGCAGGCGGCCTGGAATGCGATAGTGCCCGACCTGCCCGGTCATGGCAAAAGCGCCGGAGCGGGACGGGGGCAAATCGCCGACTATGCGCTGGATATGCTGGCGCTGCTGGATGCGCTGAAGATTGAATGCGCGCTGCTCGTTGGGCACAGCATGGGCGCGGCGATCGCCCAGTGGCTGGCGCTGGAGCACGGCAACAGAATACAAGGGCTGGCGCTAATCTGTTCGGGTGCGCGGCTGCCCGTAAATCCCGCGTTGATCGACTCGCTAGCCATCCAACCAGCCGCAACCACAGAGCGGCTGCTGCGCTGGATGTGGTCGCCAGACGCGCCAACGGAGCTGGTCGCAACATCAGCCGCAATCTTGCAGCAGACCAGGCTAGCTGTCGTCCAGCAGGATTTCTGGGCCTGCGCCCGGTTCGATATTCGCGCGCGCCTGGGCGATATTCATGCGCCAACGCTTGTCATAGCCGGCGAATCGGACAAAATGACACCGCCTGCCTTGAGCGAAGAATTGGCCGCGAAGCTGCCAAACGCAAAGCTGGTCATGCTGGACGGCGGCAGCCACATGGCGCACCTGGAAGCGCCTTCTGCCACCGCAGCGGCTATCACCGACTGGCTGGCTGCTTACAACGGCTGACGAAAGTCATAAACCCCCGCCCTGATGCCCCAGCGCAGTCCATTCGGGCTGACCAGGCTGTCCCCTTGGCGCTGCATGGTTGATCCCGTGCGCGGGCAACGCAAGAACGCCTGCGGGCTATCAACATCAGCCGCTGCCAAAGTGCTGGCGCCCCCTCGCTGCAAGTCAAGAAAGATGCTGGGCGAATAGGCCAATGCGCTGTGCTGCAAGATTGTGTCCAGTGAAACCAGCAGCCGGGTGGGCAGAAAACGTTTTAGAGCGCCCAGCCGCAGCCACGACACGGGTATATGCCTGCGCAGTGTGAAGCCGGCCTCTGCTGTCTGTTGGCGCATGCGGACGGGATGAAAGTTGAAGTTCAGGTCGACAAATTCCACCGCCTCAGGAGCATAGGGGTTCCAGCCGTTGCGACCCAGCGCGTGCCGCAGCATCGCCTTGAGATTGCGCTTGTTGGCGAATTCCAGGATAAATTGCCCGCCGCCAGCCATGACGCGATTGACCTGCGCCAAGACCGTCGGCACATCAACAAAATGGTGGATGACGCGGATCATGGTCGCCCCATCAAACGCGCCCAAACAGAAAGGCATCTGGTAGGCATCTGCCGCGACATAGATATAGCCGTCATCGCCATAGCGCTCGCGAGCGAATTGCAGTTGTTCCAGTGAATAATCCAGCAGCACGACTTGCCCGTACATGCTGTATTCGCTGGTCAGCCTGCCGAAGCCGGCACCAATCTCCAGCATGCGTTTGCCGGGCTTTTTCAGCAGCCTGCGCAGCGCCAGTCGCTCCACGGCATCTTCATAATCGCGCCCCCTACCTTCCCAAAAGTCGGTGCGATAGGTGGAATCGCCATAATCGCAGATGCGCGGTCGCTGGCTCATGCGCGGTCAGTCCAGTTTCGCCTTTGCGCGCAGCAATTCGGCTATGTCGGTGCGCTCCCATGGCACATTGACATCCTCGCGGCCAAAATGTCCGTAGGCGGCAACTTGCTTGAAGATGGGCTGCCTCAAGCCCAGCTGGCGGATGATGGCTTCGGGACGCAAGTCAAAATGCTGGCGGATCAAAGCCTCAATCGCGCTGTCGCTCACCGCGCCGGTGCCAAAGGTTTCGACTGCCAGCGAGGTCGGCTCGGCTTTGCCAATGGCATAAGACAACTGCAATTCAAAGCGCCGCGCCAGCCGGGCCGCCACCACATTCTTGGCGACATAGCGCGCCATATACGCCGCGCTGCGGTCGACTTTGGTGGCGTCCTTGCCAGAAAATGCGCCGCCGCCATGCCGCGCCACACCACCGTAGGTATCGACAACAATTTTGCGCCCTGTCAAACCGGCATCGCCTTTGGGACCGCCAGTGACAAACCGGCCCGTGGGATTGATGTGATAAATCGTATCGGCATCGACCCAGCGGGCGCAGGCTGCATCGCGCTGGATAAAATCGATAAGCTGCCGGCGGATCTCGGCTTGGGAGATGTCGGGCGCGTGCTGTGTCGAAACGACGCAGGTATCCACACGGATGGGCTTGCCATGCGCGTATTCGACCGTGATCTGGCACTTGGCATCGGGTCGCAGCCAGGGCATTTCGCCGGCCTTGCGCGCCGCCGCCAGCCGCCGCATCACGCGATGAGAAAGCGACGCCGTCAGGGGCATCAGCTCGGCGGTTTCGTCGCAGGCAAAGCCGATCAGCATGCCCTGGTCGCCTGCGCCGGTGCTTTCTAGCTCGTCCTCGCCCTGCGCATCGCCGCGTGCTTCCAGCGCGGTATCTACGCCCGCTTTGATGTCTGGCGATTGCTCGTGCACCGAGATCATCACGCCGCAAGTCTGCGCGTCAAATCCATAGTCGGCGGATGTATAGCCGATTTCGGTTAGTGTCTGGCGGACGACAGACTCGATGTCGACATAGGCGCTGGTGGTAATCTCGCCGATGACGATGATCAGCCCGGTGGTGGTAGCGGCTTCGCAAGCCACGCGCGCCAGCGGGTCGTTCGCCAAGATCGCATCCAGCACCGCATCGCTGATCTGGTCGCAAATCTTGTCGGGGTGTCCCTCGGAGACAGACTCCGAAGTGAAGTAATACTTGGGCGAAGTCATGAAAGTGGTTGGCATGTCAGACCTTTCTGCGGCAACAAAAAACGCCTTGCGGGGCAGCGGGCGCAGAAGTCCATCCATGGAATACGCTCATCTGCCAGAGTATCGACCCTGCCGGATGGTGCACCGTCCCGAGCGCTTCGGGGGTTGCCGCGAGTTCAAAGAGCCGGTTCTCTCACTCGCTCTTGATGAGTGCCGCACTCTCAGGCAGCGCAGCAAATAGCAGTATAACACAGCTTGAAATTTCGTGCAAAGCGTCAGCGCGAAGGATGGCTACAAGATGGGCTTGTGCTGGATTTGCGACATGAATTCGCGACGCAGGTCGGGGTTGCAGGCAAATTCTCCCAGCATGGCGCGGGTGGTCATGCTGGGGTGATGCTTCTTGACGCCACGAATCATGGAGCACATATGCTGGGCTGTCATCGCCACCGCCACGCCACGCGGCGACAGCACTTCGTCGAGGAACTCGGCAACTTGCTGGGTCAGCCGTTCTTGCACTTGCAAGCGGCGCGCAAACATATCGACGATGCGGGGGATCTTGCTAAGCCCGATGATCTTGCCATCCGGGATGTAGGCGACATAAGCGCGGCCTATAAACGGCAGCAGGTGATGCTCGCACAAGCTGTAATATTCGATATCGCTGACGACGATCATATCGGCATAGCAGACGCGGAAGACGGCATCATTGATCAATTGAACCGGGTCGGTCGTATAGCCGCTGACCAGTTCGCTATAGGCTTTGGCGACGCGCTTTGGCGTATCCAGCAAGCCCTCGCGGCTTGGCTGCTCGCCCAGGGCCTGAAGTAGATCGAAAACTGCGCGCTTCGCCGCCTTTTCGTCAACCGACTGGCCCGATAATCCGTAACGACGGCGTAGATCTGGCGAATTCAACAACTCCTGAATGCCATTGTTTTTTGCTTTTGCCACCTGCGTTTCATGGCTAAGGGCTGCCTCAGCCAATCTGTTTCCACGGTGTTTCATTGAATTGTCCTCAGATTATGAAACGAACTCCTCAAACTAATGGCTCGTCCGTCTATCTGTTATACTATGCCAACATTATCGGGAAAATGCAAGGGGGTTGGTCATGTTAGGCGTGGTGAGTAGCGTGGCTAGGCCACCATTTGCCCCCACCCTCTATCCTTCCCCCATAAAGAAGCAGGGACTTCAAAACGTAGTAGCGCTCCTCTGCCCTCATTTTGGGGGCAAGGGGCTGGGGGATGGGAGCAGGCTGCGCAGCGATGGACATCATTGAACTGCAGAACCTGCGATTGCGCGCGCGCATCGGCTTCAGCCCGCACGAGCGCGAAGGATGGCAGGATGTGGTTATCAACATGCGCCTGGGCAGCGAGCTGCGGCTGGCGGGCGAAAGTGATGACCCGGCCGACGCGCTGAATTATAAGCCGATCAGCAAAGCGGTCATCCAGCTCGTCAAGAGTCGGCGCTTTGCCTTGGTCGAGAAGCTGGCTGAACAGGTTGCCTGCCTGGCAATTTTGGGTTTTGGCGCGCCCTATGCAGAAGTCAATGTACAGAAGCCGGGTGCCCTGCGGCATGCCGATTCTGTCGGCATTCGCATCGTGCGTCGTCCCGCCGATTATGCGCGCAACATCGCCTATATCTCGCTGGGTTCCAATATCGCGCCAGAGCGCAACCTGCGCGCTGCCGTTGCGCTGCTGCGAAGCGGGACGACCGTCTTGGCAAGCTCGCCTGTTTATCGCACGCCGCCCCAAGGCGATATACAGCAGCCGGCTTTCCTGAATATGGCGGTCAAAGCCCACACACTGCGCTCTCCGCTCGAATTCAAGCGCCGCGTCCTCGACCGCATTGAAAGGAAGTTGCAACGTCAGCGCGACCCCCACAATGTCAACGCGCCGCGGACTATCGATCTGGACATCGCGCTTTGGAATGACGAAATTATCGAATACGGCAGCAAACCCTGGCGCATCCCCGATACCGAAATCACCCGTTATGCGCATGTGGCTGTGCCCCTGGCCGACCTCGCGCCGGCGTATGCGCATCCCATGACGGGCGAAACCTTGCGCAAGATTGCGGATCGGCTGGATGCAAGCGGCCTGCAGAAACTGAATATTGATCTTGAGGCAGAGCTCGACTCAGACTTTCGCTCTTGAGAAATGTATCTGCCAGTGGCAACCGATTGCACCCTGCCGCCGATTTGACAGCTGCGTTAAAATGATGTGCACGAAAGTAACGCCGCGCAGAATACAGGACAAACCATGGCAATGCCCGGGCTCATCACACTCAGTCAACCTCGCTCGGCAGCGGCGGAAGCCTACCGCAGTCTGCGCACCAACCTCATGTTCAGCAGCGTCGAGAAGCCCATCCGTACCCTGCTGGTCACCTCGGCGGCGCGCGAAGACCAAAAGAGCGCAACACTGGCCAACCTGGCCGTGACATTCGCGCAAGCGGGCAACCGCACCATCCTTGTCGATGCCGATCTGCGTCAACCACAGCAGCACAAGATCTGGGACTTGGAAAATCCGCGCGGCCTCAGCCAAATGATGGTCGATGATGCAGCCCTGCAAGACCCGCCTCTGCACGACAGCCCGGTGGACAACTTGCAAGTGCTTTGTACGGGCGAGCTGCCACCCAACCCGGCCGACCTGCTCGGCGGGGTGCGCATGGGCGACATCATCGCCGCGCTGAAACAACGAGCGGATTATGTGCTCTTTGATAGCCCGCCGGTGCTGGCAGCCACCGACGCGGCGCTGTTGGGTATCAAGCTTGATGCGGCGCTGCTGGCTGTGCGCGCTGGCGATACGCGCCGCGACCATACCGCCCAAGCCCGTCAAGCGCTGGAACGGGTGCATGTGCGCATCGTAGGCGCTGTGCTGACCAATGCCCCGCGTGAAAACCAAGGGACCTATTGAGCGCGACAATGAAAGGCCTCATCTTGAGTGGCGGCAAGGGCACACGGCTCTATCCGTTGACATATACCCGCGCCAAGCAGCTAATCCCGGTCGCCAACAAGCCGGTGCTGGTGCGCGTCATAGAAGCCATCCGCGAAG
Organism: Anaerolineae bacterium; assembly: GCA_022824565.1. GTDB lineage: Bacteria > Chloroflexota > Anaerolineae > Aggregatilineales > Phototrophicaceae > UBA6055. The sequence continues at coordinate 20,814 of JAJDZQ010000136.1, forward strand.
CAGGCGTGCGCGAAATCGGCATCGTGGTCGGGCATACCGCGCCAGAAATTCGCTCGGCGCTGGGCGACGGCGCGCAATGGGATGTGTCGCTCACCTACATCCAACAAGACAGCCCAGACGGCTTGGCGCACGCGGTCAAAATCTCGCGAGAATTTTTGCGCGATGATCCCTTTGTGATGTTTCTGGGCGACAATGTCATCCAGGGCGGCATCAGCCAGCTCATCCGCGACTTTGCAAGCAGCGACTGGCATAGCCAAATCGTGTTGAAGGAGGTGGAAAATCCATCGGCTTATGGCGTGGCGAAGCTGCGGGCGGATGGCAGCATTGAACAGTTGATTGAAAAGCCAGCCGACCCGCCCAGCAACCTGGCGCTGGTGGGCATCTACATGTTCGACCGACATGTCTTCGAAGCGGTGGAGAAAATCAAACCGTCGGCGCGCGGCGAATATGAGATTACCGATGCCATCCAGTGGCTGGTCGACCACGGCTGCCGCGTCTTCCCGCATGTGCATCGTGGCTGGTGGATCGACACGGGCAAACCCACCGACATGCTGGATGCCAACAGCTATGTGCTGGAAGAGATCGAGCCGTCCATCGCTGAATGCGCCGAGATTGATAACCGCTCCTTGGTCGATGCGCGGGTGACATTGCAGGCTGGCGCGCGCATCATCAACAGCGTCTTGCGCGGACCGACGATCATTGGCAAAGACAGCGTCGTCGAGAATAGTTACATCGGTCCTTTCACGAGCATTTATCATGGCTGCCAGATTAGCAATTGCGAGATCGAGCGCAGCATCATTTTGGAAAATAGCCGCGTCTGCGATATTGATGCCACCCTGCGCGACAGCCTGATTGGTCGCAATGCGGCTATCAATCGCAGCGCCGGCAAGCCGACTGGCACGAAGATGAATCTGGGCGACCACAGCAGCATTTGGGTCTGAGCCGGGGCGGAGGCGCGATGAAAAACATTCTGGTTACAGGTGGCGCCGGTTTCATCGGCAGCGCCTTCATCCGACACATGGTCGCGACTTATCCCGACTACAATATCATCTGCTATGACAAGCTGACTTATGCGGGCAATATCGACAACCTCCTGCCCGTCAGCGACGAGCCAAATTACCGCTTCGAACGCGGCGATATCGCCGACCGAGCCGCAGTCCACACGGCGCTGCAACGCCATAACATTGACACGATCGTCAACTTCGCCGCCGAAAGCCATGTAGACCGCAGCATCCTGTCTCCAGACGCCTTCATCCACACCGATGTCGTCGGTGCCTACATCTTGCTGGACGAAGGGCGCAAGCACGGCATTGGCCGCTTTTGCCAGGTATCGACTGACGAGGTCTACGGCGATATTGACGAGGGGCTGTCTGTCGAAGGCGACCGCTTTCTGCCCAACAGTCCCTATGCAGCCAGCAAAGCCGGTGGTGAATTGATGCTGCGCGCCTACCAGGTTACCTATGGCATGGACACAGTCATAACGCGCGGCAGCAACACCTATGGACCCTATCAATACCCAGAAAAGCTGATTCCTTTTTTCACAACCGAAGCGCTGGATGACCGCCCGCTGCCCTTGTATGGCGATGGCCTGCAAATCCGCGACTGGCTCTATGTCGATGACCATGCTCGCGGCGTCGACTGTATATTGCACCGCGGCAAAACTGGCGAAGCCTACAACCTGGCTGGCGAAAACCAACGGCACAATATCGAAGTTACGCGGCAGATTCTCGAGCAGCTGGGCAAGCCGCCAACGTTGATCCGCCATGTGCCAGACCGCGAAGGCCACGACCGGCGCTATGCCATGACAGCCGCCAAAGCGCGCGCGCTGGGTTGGCAGCGAGCATACAATTTTGAGCGAGGCCTGGCGGAGACCGTGCGTTGGTATGTGGAAAATGACTGGTGGTGGCGCAAGATCAAAACGGGCGAATACCTGGCCTATTATCAAAGTCAATATAGCGACCGGCTGGCAGCGGCGACCGCGGCGCCATGAAAATCCTGATCACCGGCGCGAGCGGCATGCTGGGCAGCGCGCTGCAATCGGTGTTGCGCCCCGGGCACGATGTCATCGGCACAGACAGTTCCACACTGGACATCACAGATTACGCAGCTTGCAAACAGCTGATAACCGCCCTGCATCCGCATATTTTGCTGCATGCCGCCGCCTATACCGATGTGAATGGCTGCGCGTTGGACCCACCAAAGGCACTGCGAATCAATGGCGTGGGCACACAAAATCTCGCCGCCGTCACCGCCCAGCTCGGCATGGCCATGCTCTATGTCAGCAGCAACGAAGTCTTCGATGGCAAGCTGGGGCGCGCTTATCACGAATATGCTGACGCCAAGCCAATGAACGCTTATGGCTGGAGCAAATGGTACGGCGAACGCGCGCTGGTGCAAGTCAATCCGCGCCATTATATTGTGCGCACAGCCTGGCTTTTTGCGCCGGGCGGCCACAATTTCATCCATGCCATCCTCAATGCAGCGCGGCGCGGCCGCCCATTGCGAGTCGTCACGAACGAAATCAGCAATCCGACTTCCACGCATGATCTGGCGGCAGCCATCGGCACATTGATTACTAGCGACCGCTATGGAACCTATCACCTGGTAAATGAAGGGGCTGTCAGTCGCTGGGGGCTGGCGAGGTTTGCCCTGGACGAGGCGGGCCTTGCCGACACGGTGATCGCGCGCATCAGCAGTCAGCAATGGCAGCGCCCCTCCCGGCCGCCAGAACACACGCCCCTGGCGAATATCGCCGCCGCCAGCCTGGGGATTCGCCTGCGGGCCTGGCAAGAGGCGGTGCGCGACTTTGTGGCAGCCGAGGCGCCTGGATGACTGCGCCGCGTCTGTCGGTTGTCATCCCCAATTGGAACGGCAAACGTTACTTGGGTCCTTGCCTCGATTCCCTGCGCGCGCAGACCCAGCCCGCCATCGAAGTCATCATCGTCGACAACGCCTCCACCGATGGCTCGCAACAATTGGTGCGGGCAGGCTACTCGGAAATGCGGTTGATCGAATTGCCGCAGAATCAGGGTTTCACGGGCGCATGCAACCGGGGAATGCGCGAGGCGGCAGGAGAATTTGTCGCGCTGCTGAACAACGATACAGAAGTCGCCAGCGACTGGGCTGCGCAGGTAATCAAGGCGCTGGATGAGAAGCCGGCCGCTGGCCTGGTCGCCTGCAAGATGCTGCTGTACGACCAGCGCGAGCGATTGCATACCGCCGGCGATTTCTTCGCCATAGACGGCAGCGCGGGCAATCGTGGTTTTGGCGAGATCGACCATGGGCAATATGATGGTGGCGATTATGTCTTTTCGGCTTGTGGCGGCGCGGCCGTTTATCGAAGCAGCCTGCTGGCAGAGATCGGCTTTTTGGATGACGACTTCTTCTTCTTGCTGGAAGATGTCGATATCGCCTGGCGCGCGCAACTGGCTGGTTATTCGGTGTGGTTTGCGCCCGGCGCAGTCGTCTATCATCATTTATCGGCGACTGGAGGCGGCAAGACTGCCAGCTATTACGCGGGACGCAACGGCATCTGGTTGATCGCCAAGAATATGCCGTCTGGCCTGCTGCGGAAGTATTGGCGGCGCATCGTGGCGCGGCAGACCAGGCTGTTTTTCGATGCGCTGATGGCCTGGCGCGGAGAGGCGGCGCGGGCGAGGCTGCGTGGCATGGCGGCCGGCCTCTTGAGCCTGCGCGGCATCTTGGCAAAACGGCGTAAAATCCAGGCTCTGCGGCGCGTCAGCGATGCCGATATTGACAGCTTGCTCACGCGAAAATGAGCCGGGGGCGCTGGTGCAATCTCCGTGATTAACCATGTTGCCAACCAAGAGCCTGCAAAAAAGTTGGCTTTTGGCGTATCATCGTCAAGGCTGTGCCAGCGACAATCGCCATGTAGCGCGGCGGAGAAGGTTTCTTTTGAGCCGACCTTTCCTCAGCATCGTCATCCCAGCGCACAATGAAGAAGCGCGCCTGCCACCCAGCCTGGCTCAGATTGACGCATTCTTGCAGCAGCAGCCTTACGAAGCTGAAGTTGTCATTGTCGAGAACGGCAGCCACGACCGAACTTTCGAAGTCGCGCAGGCACACGCCGATTCGCTCGCGTATGTGCGCGCCTTGCAATCGCCGGCCGGGCAACGCGGCAAGGGCTTGGCGGTCAAACAGGGCATGCTGGCGGCGCGGGGCGAATGGCGCTTCATCTGTGATGCCGATCTGTCCATGCGCATTGATGATCTGGCGCGCTTTTTGCCGCCGCAAACGACAGGCTACGACATCATCATCGCCAGCCGAGAAGCGCCGGGCGCCAACCGGGTCGGCGAGCCCACTTATCGTCATTTGATGGGCAGGATAAACAACTGGATCATCAAACTGGCGGCTTTGCGCAGCTTTGAAGATACACAATGCGGCTTCAAATTATTCCGCGCGTCTGTCGCTGAAGACCTCTTCGGCGTCCAGCGCATGAACGGCATTGGCTTTGATGTCGAGTTGCTGTTTATCGCCCAGCGGCGCGGCTATACAGTCAAGGAAGTGCCCATCACCTGGTATTATGACCCCTATTCGACCATGCGGCTGTGGGACGATTCGCTCAATATGCTGCGCGAGATCTGGCAGATACGGCGCAACTGGCAACAAGGCTATTATGCGCGAGCCGACTAAGCGCGCCGGGACAGCCAGCCTGCAGCACGAGCGGCATTATCAGCGCGCGGGTTTTCGCATCATCGTTGGCATTGACGAAGCGGGCCGTGGTCCCTTGGCGGGTCCAGTGGCGGCGGCGGCGGTTGTCCTGCCCTTGCAGCGGCGCGATCTGGGCCGGCTGCTGCGTGGCGCCCGTGACAGCAAGGAGATGACACCCGCGAACCGCGAATCGCTGAACACGCTAATCAAGCAAATCGCGCTGGCCTGGGCGATCGGACGAGCCAGCGCGCAGGAAATCGATGGCTGCGGCATCGTCGCGGCGACGCAGTTGGCCATGCACAGAGCACTCAGCGCGTTGAACGACAGCGGCATCGAAGCGGACTGCCTGTTTCTGGATTATATGCTGCTGCCCGAATGCAGCGATCTGCCGCAAGTCAGCTTTGTCGAAGGCGACCGGCGCTCGTTGAGCATCGCCTGCGCCAGCATTTTGGCAAAAGTGTGGCGAGACGAAAAAATGCGGCAACTGGACGAAAAATACCCGCAATACGGTTTCGCCCAGCACAAAGGCTATGGCACAAGCGCGCACCTCTGCGCCTTGCGACAACATGGTCCCTGCCCAGCGCATCGGGGGAGTTTTGCGCCGGTCAGCGCCGCGCTGCGAACAGGAGGGCTGCCGCTTGAAGCTCGCGCTGGCGCATGACTGGCTGAACCAAATGGGTGGCGCAGAAGATGTGCTGGCCGTGCTGGCGCGCCAATATCCTGCCAGCCCGATCTTCACAAGCATGCTTGCGCCGACTGTCATGCCGCCGCATTATGAAAACTGGGATATTCGCACGCTTTGGCTGGACAAGCTGCCGGCGATTCACCGCCGTCATCAGCTGTATCTGCCGCTGTATCCGCTGGCTTGGGGCAATCTGCGGCTGCTGGATTATGATGTGATATTGAGCAACAAGAGCGGCTTCTGCCATGGGCTTCGCTGCGATCCTCGCGCGTTGCATATCTGCTATTGTCTGACGCCGACGCGCTATGTCTGGCAGTTGGACGACTATCTGGCTGGCGAGGGACTCGGCAAGCTGACAGAACATATGCTGCGTCCGCTGATGGTTTGGCTGCGCCGCTGGGATTATGCCGCTGCCCAGCGAGTCTCGCATTTCATCGCCATCAGCAGCGCGGTCCAAGCGCGCATTCGCAGCTTCTATAAACGCGAATCGACCATTATCTATCCGCCTGTAGATACTTCGCGATTCCAGCCTGGCTCCCCCGGAGATATCCAGGATTATTACCTGATCGTATCGCGCCTGGTGCCATATAAGCGCATTGACCTGGCTGTGCAGGCGGCGTCCGAGCTGGGGCTGCCGCTCAAAGTCGCCGGGACGGGGCGAGATTTGGCGCGACTGAAATCGATGGCGGGCGAAACGGTCGAATTTCTGGGCTATGTCGCGGATGCCGATTTGCCAGCGCTGATGGCACAGTGTCGCGCGCTGCTCTTCCCGGGCTTGGAAGACTTCGGCATAACGCCAGTCCAAGCGCAGGCGGCCGGACGTCCCGTCATCGCCTACCGGGGTGGCGGCGCGCTGGATACAGTCATCGAAGGCGAAACAGGCGCATTCTTCGACCAGCTAACTGCCCACAGCTTGAAGGCGGTCTGGCGAAACTTCGCTGCCTGCGCCTACAATCCCCAACAGATTCGCAGTCACGCCCGGCAATTCGATACCAGCGCCTTTTGCCGGCGCATCAGCGCGTTCATAGATGGTGCCTGGGCGGCGCAACAGGAAAATCGCGACTATCATTACGACGATCCGGTGGCAAAAGCAAAGAGGTAGAAGCAATGGACTATGCCAGCGCACTTCGTCTGCTCGCACGCCGCTGGTGGCTGATCTTGCTGCCGTTCGCCGCTGGCCTTGCTTTTTCGCTGCCGGCTCTGCTGGACGATGCCCCGCGCGGATACACATTGCAGATCCGTTACAGCGCCGCGCAGCCGCCCGACCTGCTTTCTATCGAAGACAGCTTCATGGACACCTGGCTGGCATCGGAGTTGGTGGTAAACGCTTTCACCGACTGGGCGCGCAGTTCGCGTTTTCGCGATGAGCTGGCGGCTCAGTTGGACGAAGCAGCCGATTCGCTGGGCGGACTGGGCATCGCCGCGGACAACTCGCGCTCGGTCGGCGTGATCTACTTGAGCCATCCTGACCACGAGGCGCTGGCCACGATAGCCGATGCAGTGCAGCTTGTGCTGGCGCAGCGGAATGCCGATTACTTTCCACAACTGCGTGGCGAAGCGGCACAGATTTCTATCTTGGATGTGCCCTGGATCGGCACAGTTTCGCCATCTATGTCCGAGCGGCTGCGTCCGCTATTGCAGATGGGCATTGCGCTGCTGCTGGGGCTGGCATTGGCGCTGCTGGCTGAACACCTCGATCGGCGCGTGCACCATCAAGACGACTTGCGCCGCATGGGCATGAACTTGCTGGGCAGCATCCCGCCCGAACGCGCAAGCTAGCATCGCGAGGGCAGTTGAATGAGCGACCCATTCGATCTGACTGGCAAGGTCGCTATCGTCACTGGCGCATCGCGGGGCATCGGCAAAGCCATAGCTGCACAATTGGCGCGAGCTGGCAGCGCGGTAGTCTTGGCGAGCCGGCGTCAAGAAGCGCTGGACGAGGTTGCGGCAGAAATCATGGCAGCGGGCGGGCAGGCGCTGGGAATCGCCGCGCACAATGGCGACAAGGCGGCCTTGCGCCAGCTGGTTGAGCGGACGACCGCGCAATTCGGGCGCTTGGATATTCTCGTCAATAACGCGGCGACCAACCCGCACTTCGGCTCTATCCTCGAGGCCGATGACAGCTATTGGCGCAAGACTCTGGATGTCAATTTGCTGGGCAATGTCTGGTTGACACAAGCGGCCGTGCGCGCCATGCGTATAAACGGCGGCGGCAAGATTATCAATGTGGCTTCTATCGTTGGGTTGAAGCCAGGTCGCTATCAAGGCATCTACAGCATCAGCAAGGCGGCGATCATCAGCCTCACGCAGACCTTGGCGCAGGAACTCGGCGCGGACAATATCCAGGTCAACGCGATCGCGCCCGGGTTGATTCAGACGAAATTTGCGCAGGCGCTATGGGGCAATCCAGATCTCTTGGGGCAGGTACTTGCGCAGACGCCTGCCGGACGGATTGGCCAGCCCGCAGATATCGCTGGCCTGGCTTTGCTGCTGGCTTCTTCCGCAGCCGATTTCACAACTGGCGCAGTCTTCGTCGTGGACGGCGGTCTCACAGCAAAATCGTTGTAGGGGGGCGAACTGCGTGACGCCCGGGTAAGCGCTTTTTCGCCCAGAAGCAAGCGGGCATCAATCAGCAGGATCGCCCGCATCTACCTCGTTGTCTTGGGCATGATCGGCGGGTTCTGCCTGCGGTTCCTGCCAATCCTCTTCGGTTTGCGCGTCTTCGTCTTCTGCTCGAAGCGCCTCGTGCCCGCTCATGTTGATCTTGCCATCGATGAATGCGCCTTCTTCGGTGGTCAGCGCCGATGCAGTGATATCGCCCCAGATGCGCCCGGTGCGCAGCAGTTGCACTTTGTTGCCGCAGACATTGCCGCGCACGCTGCCGGCGATAGATATGTTGCGGGCGTTGATGTCGGCGCGGATATCGGCTGATTCTCCCACCAGGATATTGCCGCTGATCTCCAACGCGCCGCTGAATTGCCCATCCATGCGCACATTGCCGCTGCTGGTGAAGACGCCTTCAATATGGGTATTGGCGCCGATAACGGTGTCAAAGCCGATGAGCCGGCCGGCTGGAACGAGTGAGGCCGGTTCTGGCGCGTCGGCTTCGGCTTGTCCGCGGCGATTGGCAAAAAAGGCGCTCATGATGTTCTCCCTTGGTTGGCTCTAAAGACAGGTCTTTCAACTCCAGACCCGGTCCCTCGCCGACGCATCGGAAAAGGGAGTCTCAGCTTCAGCCTCCCTCTGACCTGTCGGTGGGACCGAGGGGGGTGATTGTTGGCGCGTTTCGTGCAGACGAAAATGCTCCAGTCGCGATAACTCGCGGACTTGCTCGGCAGCGCGGTAACTGCTGCGCACCAGGGGACCGCTCTCCACCCATTTGAAGCCCATTGCCAGGCCAGCTTCGCGCAGGTCGTCAAATTCCTGGGGCCTGTAATAGCGCTCGATGGGCAGGTGCCGTTTGCTGGGCTGCAAGTATTGTCCCAAAGTCAAGATATCGACGCCGACCGAGACCAGATCGCGCATGGTTTCGCGCACTTCTGGCAATGTCTCGCCCAAGCCCAGCATGATGCCGCTCTTGGTCAGCACCAGGGCGTCCATGCGCTTGGCATTTTGCAAGGTCGAAAGCGCCCATTCGTAGCGGTCTTGCGGCTGTACGCGCTTGAATAGCCGCGGCACCGTTTCCACATTGTGATTGAGGATTTCTGGCTGGGCATCCATCACCACTTGCAGCGAATTCTCATCGCCTTTGAAATCGGGGATGAGCACTTCGATAGAGCAACCCGGCTGCAACTGGCGGATGCGGCGGATGACCATAGCAAAGATGGGCGCGCCGCCATCGGCTCGTTCATCGCGATTGACGCTGGTGATAACGACATGCTGCAAGCCCATGGCGCGGACGCTTTCGGCGATGCGGTTTGGCTCGCCCCAGTCGAGCGGGCTGGGACGCCCGGTCTTGATATCGCAAAATCCACAGCTGCGCGTGCAGGTATCGCCCATCATCAAGAAGGTGGCGGTGCCCTTGCCCCAGCATTCGCCCAGGTTGGGGCATTGCGCTTCTTCGCAGACGGTGTGCAGGGTCTTGCTGCGCATGAGGTCGCGCACGCGCTCGTATTTTTCGCCACTGGGCGCACGCACACGAATCCAGGGCGGACGCCGGCGCGGCGATTTGGGATCGGGTTGCCAGTCTGTCGCGCTGGTTATGGGAATCGTTTCGGGCTGGATGGTCGGCTGCAAATGTGGCCTCCGCATTCGCTCGCTGCAAGCCAATTGTATCAGCGCTCCCCGAAACTGCCAGTCCAGGCGCGAGCAGCGCAGCTTGTGCTATGCTCATGTACTATACGCAGATTGCCAAAATACGATGCGCGCCATCACACTGGAAAACATATCGAAAACTTATTATGACAAAAGCCGCCGGCTGACCCCCGTGCTGGCTATAAAAGACTTCGACCTGCATATCGACGATGGCGAGGCGGTCGTCTTGCTGGGTCCCTCGGGCTGTGGCAAGACCACCCTGCTGCGCTTGATCGCGGGCCTGGAGCAACCCGATAGTGGGCGCGTGCTCTACAACCAGGTGCCCCTGGATGCCATACCGGTAGAAGAGCGCGGCATCGGCATGGTCTTCCAGAATTATGTGCTGATCCCACACTGGGAAAGTCGGCGAACGATCGGCTTTTTCTTGCGATTGCGCGACCGCGAAGACGAAGTGCCCGCGCATGTCGAGACAGTCGCCAAGATTACCGGCGTCGAAATCGAGAGCTTGATGGGCCGGTTTCCGCGTCATCTTTCTGGCGGCGAAAAACAGCGCGTTTCGATCGCTCGCGCCTTTGCCCGCGACTTGGAGCTGCTGCTGTTTGATGAGCCTTTCGCCAACCTGGATGCCAAGTTTCGTGCCCAAGCGCGCGTCGAGCTGAAGAGGCTGATTCAAGAGTTCAATGTCACGCTGGTGTATGTTACGCACGACCAGGTCGAAGCCATGAGCGTGGCCGACCGCATCGTCATCCTCAACGCCGGGCGCATCGTGCAGAGCGGCAGCTATCAGGCGCTGCATGACGACCCCAACAGCCTCTTCGTCGCCGAGTTTCTGGGCACGCCGACCATCAATAGCTTTTGGGGGCGCGTCAGCCAGGGTTATTGGGACGGCAGTTATATGGGCAAAGTGCGCCTGCCCTGCCCGCAGCCCGATGGCAGCGAAGTTATCCTGGGCATCCGCCCCATGTTCGTTCACCTAACCGCGGCTGGCGAAGGCATCCCGGCCACCGTCGAGCGCTCCATCCCGTTTTATGCGGAGAAATATCGGCTGCTGGAGGTCTGGCTGCGCAAGCGGCGCTGGCGCATCAGGGTCGGGCTAGAAGACCGGCATGTGCCCGGCGACACCATACACTGCCGGCTCGACTGGGACAAAGCGCAATTCTTCAATGCCAGGACAGGCGCGCGCATCCGTTAGTCAAAGACGACCAGGTCTCGCAAGTTCTCGAGCGTGGCTGGTCCGATGCCAGAAACTTCGTCCAGATCGTCCAGGTCCCCAAAGTCGCCTGCCTGTTCACGATAATTGATGATGCGTGTGGCCGTCACCGGACCGATGCCGGGCAGCGATTCCAGCTCGGTTTGGGTTGCGCTGTTGATGCGCACTTTCCCGCCAGTCATGGGCTCTGCCGAGTCGCTATCAATCGGCGTCGCCAGCACAATGTCGTCTTCTGCAAGCGTCGGCAAATGGATCTGGGCGCCATCGCGCAAGAATCCCGCCAGGTTGATGCGGGTTAGATCGGCATCGTCTGTGGGTCCCCCAGCCGCCTCGACCGCATCGGCAACGCGGCTGCCGGCCGGCAAGATATGGGTTTGCTGTGGCTTTTCGACCGCTCCCGTGACATACACCTGCAAGGGACCTGGCGTAGCAGTAGGTGTTGGCGTGGCTGTGGGCAGGGGCGTGTCGGTGGGCGGCGGCGGATGGATGGTGATCGTCACTGGCTCTGGGCGCGAAACCCACAAGAGCGCGCCAGCAACCACGACCAACGAGAGCAAAGCGAAAAACAGCAAGATGGTCGCTGTGCTGGAAAGCTGTGACGAGACCGAGTCACTCATTTCAAGGTGTGCGTCATCTTTGCTTCAGCATGTGCGGCAGGTGCCCGTTGCTTAGTCGTCTACCCAGACGGGCAGATGTCCCAGCGAAACGATGTCGTGCCACTGAGCGCGGTCGCCTTCCGTAAAGATGGCGGCTTCTGCAACGACGGCCGCCTGTGCTTTGCGCATGATTAGTCGCATGCCTTGCAAGGTGCTGCCGGTGGAGATGACATCGTCGATGATTGCCACCTTTTTCCCCGCGACCTGCTGGCGGTCTTTTTCATCCAGAAAGAGCGTTTGCGGTTTGCCCGTGGTGATGCTCAAGGTCTCGCTTTGCAAGGCATCGCCCATATACGGTTTATAGGTTTTGCGCAGGACGATATAAGGCAAGCCCAGCTCGGTGCTGAGCATGTGCGCCAGCGGTATCGACTTCGCCTCGGCTGTTACCAAGACATCTATAGCGCGGTCGCGCAGCTTTCCTGCCAATTGCGTGCAAGCGGCATTGACAAATTCGGCATCGCCCAGGATGTTGAGAATGGCGATCCTGACACCCGGCTTGATAGCCATCAATGGCAGGTCGCGCCGAATGCCGGCTACTTCGACAGTATAATGCTCGTCCAACATGGGCTATTTTGACTCCCTCGCTGCAACTGTGGATGCGCAGTATACTGCCTGCGCTGGCAAAGGCAACACTTTCGCCTGGCTTAGTCGCTTGCCTGGTCCGCTATGGCGATTTTGCCATCTTCCAGCAGCAGCACACGGTCCATTTGGCTAGCCAGCGACCGGTCATGGGTGACCAGCACGACGGTGGTGCCGTTTTCAGCGCGGATGGTATTCAGCGCGGCCATGACATTTTCGCCCGACTGCGAGTCGAGATTGCCTGTCGGTTCGTCCGCCAGCAAAATAGGCGGATCGTTCGCCAAGGCGCGGGCGATCGCCACACGCTGCTGCTGGCCGCCACTTAGCTCGTTGGGCTTGTGATTGTAACGGTCGCTCAAACCCAGCATATCCAGCAATTCTCTGGCGCGGTTGAAAGGCTGATGACGGCGCGTCTGGGCAAATTCAATCGGCAGCGCAACATTTTCGACCGCAGTCAAAGTGGGGATTAGGTTGAAGAACTGGAAGACAAAGCCGATCTTCTGGTTGCGGATATCCGTGAGCTGGTTCTCATTCATGCGCGAGATATCGACTCCATCAATTTCCACGCGGCCTGTGCTGGGGCTGTCCAGGCCGCCGATGATGCCCAGCAAGGTACTCTTGCCGCTGCCCGAGGGACCGATGATGCCGACCATTTCATTGCGATGAATCTCCAGATTGACGCCGCGCAGGGCATGCACAATATGCGCCCCCAGCTTCAACTGGCGCGTTACCTCGCGGGCGAAGATGACAGGCTGCTGCTGCATTGATGCAATCCCTGTGCGCGCCGACAGCTAGACTTCGTTGACGATGCTGAAGATCATGGGACGGCGTTTGGTCTCGCTATAGATCAATTTGCTGAGGCTTTCTTCGACCAGGTTTTGGCGGTTGCCATTCATTTGCTGGTTGCTGTTGACAACGCGCGTTACCTTGTTGCGGATGTTGTCGAGAAAGTCTTCGGCATCTTTCAAGTATACGAACCCACGCGAGACGATGCGCGGCTGATCTAGCAATTTGCCGCTGTGCCGGTCGACATTCACGCTGATGAGCACGAAACCATCTTGCGCCAGGATCTCGCGATCGCGGATGACAGCTCGCCCGATATCGCCAACGCTGCTGCCATCGACGAAGACATAGCCACCGGGCTGCCGCTCGCCAACTTTGATGCCGCGCCCGTCCAGCTCGATTGTCGTTCCATTTTCGATGATGGTAACCTGGTCGCGCCGCATGCCGTTGTCGACTGCCAGCTTGGCATGCAGATGCAGGTGGCGGACTTCGCCATGGACCGGGATGAGTTGCTTGGGCTGCGTCAGGTTGAGCATCAGACGCATTTCTTCCTGGCAGGCATGCCCAGAAACATGCACGGATTCGATGGCGTCATAGATGACATCAGCACCGCGCTCGATGAGGCGGTTGATTGTTCGATAGACCATTTCTTCGTTGCCAGGGATGGGATGCGACGAGAAGATGATGGTATCGTTTTTGCGCACATCCAGCTGACGATGACGTCCGGCCGCCAGCTTGCCCAAGACAGCGGATGGCTCTCCCTGCGACCCAGTCACCATAAATACGATCTTGTGCGGTGGCAGTTGCTGCGCCTGAGCCACTGTGACCAACGTGCCGTCGTCGACATCCAGATAGCCGAGCTTGCGCGCGATCTTGGCGTATTCAGACATCGTGTAGCCAGTGATGCAGACTTTGCGTTTGTGCGCGCGCGCCGCATTGACCACCTGTTGCACGCGCGACATCAACGAGGCAAATGTGGCGACCATGATGCGCCCTTTTGCCTGGCGAAAAACGCGGTCCAAAGCCGGCGCGATCACCGCTTCCGACTTTGTCCAGCCCGCCTTGTCGCTGTTGGTGCTGTCTGCCAGCAGCAGCGCCACCCCCCGCTGAGCAAAGCCGGCCAGCCGCGCATAGTCGGTTTTCCGCCCGTGCACAGGCGTGTTGTCGAACTTGTAATCGCCCGTATGCACGACCATGCCAAAGGGGGTGTTGATGCCATAGCCGACGCAATCGGGGATGCTGTGGCAGACATGGAAGCTTTCCAGCTTGAAGGGGCCGACCTGGATTTTGTCGCCCGCTGTAAAGGTATTGAGCGTGGTCTTTTTCAGCAAGCGCGCGCTCTTGAGCTTGACTTGCAGCAAGCCGGCTGTCAGCGGCGTGGCAAAAAGCGGCAGCTGCGGAAAAGCCTTGATCAGGTGCGGGGTCGCGCCGATGTGGTCTTCGTGTCCATGCGTGAAGCAGACGCCATGCAGGCGAATGTCGTCGCGCTCTTGCAGCCAGCGAAAATCGGGAATGATGTAATCAACCCCGTGCATGTCGTTGGCGGGGAACATGATGCCACAGTCGATGAGGAAACCATCGCCGCCATATTCAAATAGCGTCATGTTCTTGCCAATCTCGCCCAAGCCGCCGATCGGCGTGATTTTGAATTTCTGTTTTCTTGCCATGAGTGTTTTGCTCCAAATGCAAATTGCCCGTCAAGCAATGCTGCGGGCTTGTGTGAGGTCTATGGTGCTGCTGTACAGATGGTGGATGAATGCTCCCTAGGTTATGCCGTTGCGATGCCCTGCAAATCATGCCGTGGCCTGGCATGTCATGGTCTGTGGCAAGCGAAGCCAGTCTAGCACAAGCTGGCGACCGGGCATAGAACCAGTTTTGGCAGCTTCGCGGCAGCTTTTTTCTTTCGTCAGGTGCTCGGCGGCCGGGCGTCTGAATATGCCTGTTTTACGCAGCGACACTTATGCTATAATGCCGCGCATTGTCTTTCAGAGCCGACTACAGGGAGGCGCGCGCGCAATGGCTTACGACAAGATTACATCGCCCGGCAGCGGGGAGAAAATCAGCTTCGCCAATGGGGCGATGCAGGTGCCGGACAAGCCTATCCTGCTCTTCATCGAGGGCGATGGCATTGGCTATGACATCATGACCGCCAGCAAGCGCATTTGGGATGCGGCAGTGGAAAAGGCTTATGGCGGCAGGCGCAAGATCAGCTGGATGGAAGTCTATGCGGGCGAAAAAGCGGCGGACATCTATGCCGGCGACTATATGCCCGAAGAAACCTTCGAGGCTTTTCGCGAATACAAGGTCGGCATCAAGGGACCGTTGACCACTCCCGTCGGCGGCGGATTCCGCAGCTTGAATGTGACCTTGCGCCAGGTGCTCGATCTGTACAGCTGTGTGCGGCCGGTGCGCTGGTACGATGGCGTGCCCAGCCCGCTCAAGCAGCCGCAAGATATCGATGTAGTCATCTTCCGCGAAAATACGGAAGACACTTACGCCGGCATCGAGTTCGAGTCGGGCACGCCAGAAAATGCCAAGCTGGCAAAGTTTCTGCGCGAAGAGATGGACGCGACCAATTTCTTTGAAGATGCTGGGCTGGGCATCAAGCCCATCAGCCCCTTCGGCAGCAAACGGCTCATCCGCGCCGCTATCCAGTACGCCGTTGACCGCAAGCGCAGCAGCGTAACCCTGGTGCACAAGGGCAATATCCAGAAGTTCACCGAAGGCGCATTTCAAAAGTGGGGTTATGAACTGGCCGCCGAAGAATTCCCTGAACAGACGATTTCCTGGGACGAGGTGGCAGCCAAGCACGGCGGCGAAGTGCCCGCAGGCAAAATCCTGGTGCAAGATACCATCGCCGACATCATGTTCCAGAAGATGCTGCTGCGTCCGCGCGAGCACGATGTGATCGCCACCACCAACCTGAATGGCGATTACCTGAGCGATGCGCTGGCGGCGGAAGTGGGCGGCGTTGGTATCGCGCCTGGTGCCAACATCGGCGACGAGATCGCGCTCTTCGAAGCCACGCACGGCACCGCGCCCAAATACACCAACCTGGACATGGTCAATCCCGGCTCGCTGCTCTTTAGCGGCGTTATGATGCTGGAGCATCTCGACTGGTTCGAGGCTGCCGACCTAATCACCCGCGCCTATGAGCAGACAATCGACCAGCGTTACGTCACTTATGACTTTGCGCGGCAAATGGAAAACGCCACCAAAGTCGCCACGAGCGAGTTCGCCACGCGCATTATCGAGAACATGGACAGCGTCTAGCTCTTCAGATTTC
>JAJDZQ010000085.1 GCA_022824565.1 Anaerolineae bacterium
TATAGCAAGGCAGGAGAATCGATTCCAGATTCTCCTGCCAAGGTTTCACTCTTTCCTACCCGCCCAGGAAAATCAGCAGTTCGTCCCAGGCGTCGTTGATCAGCTGCTCGGCTTCGGCACCTTTGTCGATGATGACGAAGAGATTCGCCATTTGCTCGGCCGGCGGGAAGACCGTCGGGTCAGCCAGAATCTCTTCGTCGATATAACCCGAGTCGATCGAGGCTTGGTTGGGCGAGGCGTACCAGATGTAGTTCGTCAAATCCGCGCCGACCTTGGCATCGAGGATGTAGTCCATAAAGACCATGGCCAGCTCGGGGTTGGGCGCATCGACAGGAATCGCCATATTGTCGAACCAGACATTGCCCACGCCGCCGGGCAAGACATAGGCATAATCCTCGCATTCGCAGTCCCACAGAATCTGCGAAATATCGCCGCTATATTCGACCGCTACATCGACTTCGCCGCGCTCGAGCAGCACCTGCCCGTCATCGGCGGCGACCGTCACGACATTGCCGCCACGTTCAATGAGATAATCGCGCGCTTCGTTGATTTCGTCGCTGTCTGTCGTGTTGGGGTCATAACCCAAAATGGTCAGCGCGATGCCAAACATCGAGTCGCGGTCGTCAATCCAGGCGACATTGCCTGCATAAGCCCAAATGTCGTCCCAGCTGCTGATGCCATCGGGGAAGGCCTCGACGCGATAACCAACGCCCAAGGTGCCCCACTGATACGGCAGGGAGTACATATTCTCGGGATCGAAGGCGGGCGCGAGGAAGTCTTCGACAACATTGGCTACATTGGGGATCATCTCCAGGTCAAGCGGGACGAGCAGCATTTCTTCCGCCATCCGTTGCACGGTGCCGCCGCTGGGCACGACCAGGTCATAGCCCGGGTTGCCCTGGCGGATGCGCGCCAGCATGGCTTCGTTGCTCTCGTAGATATCGTAATTGACCGTGACGCCGCAAGCCGCCTCGAAGTTGGGCACAGTGTCTTCTGCGATATAAGTCGACCAATTGAAGATGCTCAATGTTTGCCCGTCATAGCCTTCGGGGCAAGTCCAGGCTGCCATGTCATCATCTGCGGCAGCCGGCGCAAGCAGCAAGCCAGCCAGTATCAATAGCAGAAAGTGCTTCATGTCTATCCTCCTCAACGCGTATCAAAATGGACTACCTTTGGGACGTGCCACGCCCCTGCAATGCCAGCGAAATGCCTATAAGAAGCGTACTCAAAAGCATCATGATTGTCGAGATGGCGTTGACCTCGGGCGTGACGGTCAATTTTAGCAAGCCATAGACGAAGACGGGCAGGGTGGTCGTGCCCACGCCCGAAGTAAAAAATGTGATGACGAAGTCGTCCAGCGACAGGGTAAATGCCAACAGCGCGCCCGCAATCACGCCCGGCAAGATCAACGGAAAAGTGACGCGCCAGAAGGTCTGCCAGGGGTTCGCGCCCAGGTCGCTCGCCGCTTCTTCCAGGGTCGGGTCCATGTCCGCCAGCCGCGCCCGCACCACGATCGCCACATACGAGATATTGAAGGTGACATGCGCCATGATGATGGTATGGAAGCCGGGGAATACGCGCTCGCCACTGAGCAGATGAATCCAGTCGAATGCCACCTTGAAAAATATCGCCAGCGAGATGGCTTGCGTGATTTCGGGGATGACCACCGGCAAAAAGAGCAATCCATCCAGAAGCCGCTGGCCGGGGAAGCTGCCACGCGCCATGGCCAGCGCGATCATGGTGCCCAGCGCCGTCGCGATAGCCGTGGCGATCGTGCCCACGAACAGGCTGTTGCGAAAAGCGTTGAGCATGAGTTCGGTGGAAAAAGCGCTTTCTGCGCCGACCACATTGTTGAGGATATTGCTGTACCACTTCAATGTGAAGCCGGTGAAAGAAGCCACCGATTTGCTCTGATTGAACGAGAAAAGCACCAACACCAGGATGGGTGCCCACAGGAAGAAATAGGCGACAAGCGGGTTCAACAACAAGCCCAGTTTGCCCAGCCGCTTGATGCGTCGGTTGCGTCCCAGCGCTTTTTCGTTCACCAGGGCTTGCGCCGACATCACGCCCCCGTCTGCCGCCGATTGCCAAAGACATACACCAGCAGCGACAGCATCACCACGCCCATCATCACAATCGACAAAGCCGAACCCAGCGGCATATTGCCCGAGCCGCCGAACTGGTTGTTTATCAAGTTGCCGATCATGAGGCCTTTGGTGCCGCCCAGCAAGTCGGGCGTGACGAACGCGCCCACCGAGGGGATAAACACCAGCGCACAGCCCGCCAGCACGCCCGGCATGGTCAATGGCAAGACGACGCGCAAAAATGTCCGCGTTTCATTCGCCCCCAGGTCCTGCGCGGCATCGACATAGCGGAAGTTGAAGCGCTCTACCGATGCGAAAATGGGCAGCACCATAAACGGCAGGAAACCATACACCAAGCCCACCAGAACGGCGAATTGCGTGTTCAACAGCTGCAGCGGCTCGCTGATGACGCCCAGCGCTCGCAAGACGCCGTTTATCGTGCCTTCATCGCCCAGCAAGATGCGCCAGGCATAGGTGCGGATGAGAAAGTTCGTCCAAAATGGCAAGATGACCAGGAAGAGCGCGATCTGCTGGACGATGCGCCGGCGGCGAGTGCTGATGAAAAATGCCAGCGGATAGCCGACCAGCAGACAAACGACTGTCGTCAAGCCAGCCAGCCCGATCGACCGCCACAAAATGATCGAAAAGATGCCAAATGTGCGTTCATAATGCTGCAGGGTCAGCGGCAGTTGCGCCACGCCACCACGCCCGCGCGACATCAAACTGACGACCAGCACAATCACCAGCGGCAGCACAAAAAAGACCAGCAGCCACGCGACTGTCGGCAGCGCCAAAAGCGAGCCATCTTTCTGTGAGCGACGAAACCACCTGGACACGAAAAAGCTACCGCCTTTCTTGCCAGCGACTTGCGCTAGCCACCACACGCATAGTAACTTATTGTAGGCGGGAATGCCACGCATCCAGCGCGCCAGAAAGGACGCCATCCATGTCAAAGCGCGAAGCAGACCAATCAGCGCTAAAAAAAGCCCTCGACAGCGACTGGCCCCAAATCCAGAAGCGTCTAATAGAAAAAGCGGCTGAAGAAGCCGGACAGGCCAAGCCCCACGAGCCGTATTGGACAACCGGTGAAGATGGCAGGCGGACGCTGAATTATAGCCCCGATAGCTGGTGGCTGCAGCACTTCGACGAGCGAGATGTCTTGCTCGGCTTGCCGGGCGTCGCGGTGATGCATACCCAGCATTGGCATACGGGCGCTGCGGTGAGCACAATCCACGATGCCTACAACATGAGACGCGCCACATCGGCTGGTGAATGCTTCGCAGAAGACGATATATTGGCGCATATTGAGCGCTTTGCTCGCGGGCAGTTCGTTGCCATCCGCACCAGCGGTCCTGGCGCGGGACACGCAGTCGGCATGGCGACAACAATGCGCACAACTCGACCGCCCACCGCTCCCATATTGTCTTGGATCGAGGCGATTGGCGATCTGCAGTTGGCTGCGCACGAACCGGCCGGCGACTGGCTCTATGGCGCAGAGATGGCTGTGCGCCACATGTATCGACGCAAGGGAATCGGCACGGGTTTGTACCGCGCTCGCTTCGACCTGGTGCGTTCGCTCAACTTGCGCGGCTGGTATGCGGTCGGCATGCTCATGGGCTACAAAGCTCATGCCGGCGCGCTGGATGTGGTCGAATATGGCGAACGTGTCATCGCTGGCGAAATCGCAGACCCCACCGTGACGATGCAAATGAACCGCGGTTTTCGCGCTGTGTCGGTGGTGCCCGACTATGACGACGAGCCACAAGCCGGCGATGCGGGTGTGCTCATTGTCTGGGACAATCCCGACTATGTTGAAGGCGGCGAAAGCGGATGAAAGCTCTGGTCATAGGCGCGGGCATGGCTGGGCTTTCGGCAGCCTGGCATTTGCAAGCTGCGGGCATCAACACGACCGTGCTGGAAGCGCGGGATCGCATCGGCGGGCGAGTCTGGACCAACCGCGACTTCGCCGATATCCCGGTCGAATTCGGCGCGGAATTGATCCACGGGCGCGGCGCAGAAATCAATACCTGGGGCTGGGTTCGCAAGCTGGGTCTGCGCACCTGGCACTGGAACAAGCTGGATGATTCTATGATCCGCACCGAAGCGGGCGACTGGCTGACCATGGGCGAGGCGCGGGCGCAATCACCTGAACTGGATGTGACGCGCTCTTGGGAGCTGGGCGATGTGCCCGAGCCGCGCGATGACGAAGACCTGGGCAGCTACTTGCAGCGCATCGGCTTCAGTCCGGCGCAGATGCGCTATGTGCAGCGCTCCTTCGCCAATGCAGAAGGCGATGATATGCGTTTCCTAAACGCCAAGGCGCATGCCCATTTATTCCATGACAGCGATGCCAGCGAAGATTACAGCGACCACCGCATCCTGGATGGGTATGACAGCTATTACAAGCAATTGGCGGCCGAGCTGGATATTCATCTGCATTGCGCGGTCAACCATATCAATTGGGCGGGCGGTGTGCAGGCGCAGGCAGTCTCGGGCGCGGTCTATGCTGCCGATGTCGCAGTGATTGCCTTGCCGCTGGCGGTGCTGCAAGCCGCGCGCCTGCGATTCGCGCCTTTGTTGCCGGCTGTCAAACAAGCAGCGCTGGCTGGCTTGCAAATGGGACCCGTGCTCAAGCTGGTTTATCTCTTCGACGCGCCCATACTCGATCGCAAAATCGGCGCGATTTATGCGGCTGGCTGCCCGCCCATGTGGTGGTCGCCATCGCTGGGCAGGCCGGGCGGCGCGGTCGTGTGGACGGCATTTGCCACCGGCGATTATGCGCGGGAATTGCTGCAACTGGGCGAAGCGGCAGCGCTCGAAAAAAGCCTGGCGACCCTGCGTGAAGAGATTGGCCAGCCCGACCTGCAAGCCAGAAAGTCGCGCTGGGTGGCCTGGAATCACGATGAGTTTGCGTTGGGCGGCTACAGCGTCTGCTTGCCCGGTCATTATGCGGCGCGTGAGAAACTGGCGCAGCCCACGCCGCCACTCTATTGGGCAGGAGAAGCCAGCGCGCCCCATCGCATGGCGGCGACGGTGCACGGCGCCTATCACACAGGCAAACGAGCCGCGCAAGAGATCATCAGGGAGGCACACGCATGAAAGACCTGCACATCGCCCTGGCGCAAGGGCACTGGACAGGGGAGCAGGCATCAACGCAAGCGCTCTATCGCGGGCTGGTGGCACAAGCCGCAGCAACCGGCGCAAACCTGATCTGCCTGCCCGAATTCAGCATCTTGCCCTACTTCCCCGGCGTGCGCGACCGAGCAGGATTACGTTGGGCAGAAACCATCCCCGGCGGCGTATCCGAGCGCTTCTTCAGCGAGCTGGCTGTGCAGCACGGCGTATTCCTCATTGGCAGCCTCTTTGAGCGCGATGCGGCTGGCGACTATTGGGACACAGCCACCCTGCATAACCCGGCTGGCAAGCTGCAAGGCATCACCCGCAAAGTGCATATCCCATCTGGGGACGGCTATCATGAGACCGACTATTTTGATGGCGCGGGGCAATATCCCGTGCACGATATCGGCGCGCTGAAGCTGGCTGCGCCGACCTGTTACGACCAGTGGTTCCCCGAATTGGCGCGCATCTATGCGCTGGAAGGCGCGGAGTTTATCTTTTATCCCACAGCGATCGGCAGCGAGCCGACTGCGCCCGACTTCGATTCTGCTGCTGCCTGGCAGTTGGTGATGCGCGGCCACGCTGTGGCGAATGGCTTGTTCATCGCCGCTTGCAACCGCACCGGGCACGAAAATGCCGTGACATTTTATGGCAGCAGCTTCATTTGCGATCCGCTGGGCACGGTCTTGGCCGAAGCCAGCCGCGACAGCGACCAAGTGATAGACGTGGTGCTGCGCGCCGATGTGAGAAAACAAGTGCTTGGGCTCTTCCCATTGATGCACCAGCGCAAGCCCCAGCACTATGGACGTCTGCTGCAGGCGGCCACGAACCCGCCACCGCCGCGCTGGGGAGAGCAACTCGCGAAGGGACAAGCGAACTGATATGGCGCAAATGGAATTCTTCATTGTCGATGTCTTCACCATCGGGCGCAAATACACCGGCAACCAACTGGCTGTTTACCTGGGCAATCCACCGACAGCGCTGATGCAGCAGCTGGCCAAAGAGATCAACTTTTCCGAGATTACCTTCGTGACCGCCGATGCGCCGGAAAATGGCGGCTATAACACACGCATCTTCATGCCCGAGGTCGAGGTCGACTTCGCTGGCCATCCCGTTTTGGGCACGGCCTATATCATCCAGCGCGAACTGATTGGCGCGCCGGTCGACGAACTGGTCTTGAACCTGCGGCTGGGGCAGATTCCTGTGACATTCGGCGCGGATGGCGTGCTGTGGATGCGCCAGAATCCGCCGCGATTTGGGCATCAATTCTCCGCGGCAGACATGGCTCGCGTGCTCAATATCGCCGCGGATGACATCGACCCGCGCTTCCCGGTTATGCAGGTATCGACAGGCTTGCCATTCGCGCTGGTGCCGCTGGTTTCGTTGGATGCGCTGCAGCGAGCCTGGGTCAACCTCGACCGGCTGCGGGCGCTGCTCGGCGCGCACGAGGCGATTGGACCGGCGGTCTTTTGCCGCGAGACGCTTCAGCCTGAAAACGACATCCATGTGCGCGTTCTGGACGACATCTATGGCGCGCCAGAAGACCCGGCCACAGGCAGCGCCGGCGGCTGCATCGTGGCATATATGCTGGAACATGGCTATTTTGCAGGCAGTGAACTGCGGCTGCGCGCCGAGCAAGGCTATCAAATTGGCCGACCATCGCTGTTGCATCTGCACGCCAGCCGCGCAGCAGGCGAGATGCAAATTCGGGTTGGCGGGCAAGTCGAGCTGGTGGCGCAAGGCCGACTGGCATCGGACTGACCCCCTCGGTCTCCCCCGACAGGCCAGGGGGATGCAAAAACGCGCGGATTCTGTCAACATGGCGGGAGGCAGCTTCTGTTAAACTCCCCACTCCGATTCGTCGGGGGAGGGGGTGGGCTCACACAACGAGGAGAGCGAAAATGGACTACCGCATTTTGGGTCGCACCGGCGTGAAGGTATCGCCGCTTTGCTTTGGCACGATGTCCTTTGGCGATATCGCAGACGCAGCCGAATCGGCGCGCATGTTCAACCGCTGCCGCGATGTCGGCATCAACTTTTTCGATTGCGCCAATGTCTATGCTGGCGGACGCTCGGAAGAGATTCTGGGCGGGCTGATCGCCGGCTGCCGTGATGATATCGTGCTGACGAGCAAGGGAGTTTCCAGCACGGGCGGCGATATCAATGCGGGTGGCGCGTCGCGGCGGCATATTCAGCTGGCGGTGGAAGACAGCCTGCGCCGGCTCAATACCGATCGCATCGATGTCTACTTCTTGCACCATTACGATGCCGATACGCCTGTAGACGAGATGCTACGCGCGCTGGACGATCTGGTGCGGCAGGGCAAGATCCTCTACCCGGCGGTCAGCAATTGGGCGGCCTGGCAGGTGATGAAAGCGCAGGGCTTGGCGGCGCAAGCTGGCTATGCGCGCATTGAATGCTTGCAGCCAATGTACAACCTGGTCAAGCGCCAGGCAGAAGTGGAAATCTTGCCCATGGCCGCGCAGGAGCAGATCGGCGTTATCCCCTACAGCCCGCTGGGAGGCGGCTTGCTGACCGGCAAATATGGGCGCGAAACACAACCCCGAACGGGCCGCCTGATCGAAAACAAGATGTACATCAAGCGCTATGGTCCAGCCGATTATCATCAGACTGCTGCCGACTTCGCCGCGCACGCCGCAGAACGAGGTGTTGCGCCGGCCACCTTGGCAGTGGCTTGGGTGATGGCGCATCCGAGCGTGACGGCGCCTATCATCGGCGCACGCAATCTGGCGCAGTTGGAAGACTCGCTGGCTGCGCTGGATGTGGAATTGACAGCGGAGTGGTATGCAGAAATCACAGCGCTTTCTGCCACCCCACCGCCAGCGCACGACCGCCTGGAAGAGGTTCGCTAGCGGGCGCAAGCTGTGTTAGACTAGGCGGCATAGCAGGTTTATTCCGATATCTCACAGAGGCTGCAGATGAACTTTTCCAGCGCGTTACGTTATCCATTTGTAAATTTTGCCAAGGTATTCAGCATCGTGCTGGTGATGACGATCGCCATGGCGTTGTTCACCGGGCTCTTCTTCAATTCCTTCGACCTGGAAGGGTTCGAGGCGGCATTTGCCAACTGGGATGGCACCAACCACCTGGATATGCCCGATCTTGCTCTGGCTGGGACGGCTGTGACAGGCGTGCTGGGCATGCTGGCCGTGGCGGTGGTCAGCGGCTTGTGGCTGTCTGGCTACAGCGTGTCGGTGCTGCGCGCGCTGCTGCAAGACGACCAGCAACTGCCGGCGATTCAACTCGGGCGCGACCTGGTAGACGGCGTTTATCTGCTCGTGGCGGCGATTGGTTATGGCTTGCTATTTGTGGCGCTGGTCATCGTCGAGGTGGCTGTGCTGGGCATCACCAGCGGTCTGGGCATCATCAATGGCCTGCTGGGCATGGCTGGGTTCTTGCTGACGATAGCTGTCGCGGCGGTGATAGGCTGGGCTTACTTCGTGGGCATGGCGCGCATGGCGGCCGAGGGGCAGCAACGCGCGGCTTGGCAACTGCGGCGCAACATGCTCATCGCGCGGCAAAATTGGCGCTGGGGCGCATTTCTGCTGCTGTACATGATCTTGCTGTCGCTGGGTTATGGCGTCTTTAGTTCGCTGGCGGGCAGTGTGTTTGGCGGCTTGACTGGCGCGGCTGGCGCAACGCTTTCAATCATCCTGTACTACTTCTTCCAGCTGATGCAGCACTTTTCCACCCAGCACTTAATCGCGCAGTATGCCGTGGCCATCGGCATCGGCGCTGGCAAGCCGAAAGTGGACGAAGCCATGCCTGTCTAGCTGCGTTTGGACTTGGAGCTCAAATCGGCGTGCGAATCGAGCAGTTGCTTGAGCGCTTCCCATTCGCGGCGCAGCACGCCTTTTAATGTCAAGTTGAAGAAAATGCCAAACCAGAAGAACCAGCGCGTGCGGATTTCCAGGGACTCGCGCACATTGGTTTGCTGGCCCCGGTGGTCGAAAGTGATGGTCGAAACGAAGGGGAAGCCCCAGTAGGAGCCCTTCAAGACAATCTTCTTGTTGCGCTCATAGTCGGTCACATCGCTGTTGACGAATCCTTTGCGGCCCATGATGCGCCGCGTCATCGCCACCATAGAGCCAGTGCGGATCGGGTCGCCGCTGGTGATGCCGACATTGTGCACATTGCGCCAGTTCACATCGTTGTTGAAGTCGCCCACATATCGGAAAACCTGAAAGACGGGGCGATTGACCAGGATTTGCGTTTCGAACTTTGGCATGGCAGCACCAGATTTCCTGCGTATCTATCGTGCATTATAGCGCATCCGACCAGGCGCGACAAAACTATGATCCCGCGGGGTGGCGAAAACTCCGCGCGCGTTCTGCCGGCTCGGGCCTGTCGGGCGGAGCGAGGGGGGTTAGGCCACGTTGTTGCTCAAGAGGTAAAGGAAGACCCAGCTGGCCACCCACACCAGCGCGTCGATGCGGTCCAGCACGCCACCGTGTCCGGGGAAGATATTGAAACCCGCCACATAACTGTCTTTGACGCGGAAGATTCGCTTCAGCCCCGACTCGAACAGATCGCCGCCCACCGCCAGGAATGGGGCCACCACGATCATCGGCACCAGGCGTGGCTCGAGCCGGCCCGCCACCAGCAAAATGCAAAAGGCCGGCACCCAGGCGCATAAAATGCCGCCGACAGCGCCTTCGACAGTTTTGTTGGGCGAGATAAGCGGCGCCAGCTTCGTCTTGCCGAAGACCTTGCCAAAGACATATGCGAAAGTGTCTGTGCCCCAGGTGATGGCATAGACCACAAAGAGCCACATCAAACCATCTTCCGGACGATTGCGCAGGCTGACCAAAAAGGCGGTCGGGAAAGCCAGGTAGAGAATGCCACACAGGGTCGTGCCCACCTGCGCCAACGCCCGACCAGGCTGCCGCGGATGTCGAGCGATCTCCAGCGCCAATGTGACGGCGATGCCCAATCCCAATGCTGCCTGCCACAGCCAGTCGTAACCCAAAAAGAAACCCAGCACGATCGCCAGCGCCGTCGGAATGCCCGTCAGTGAGCTGCCTTGCATGCGCGTGTCTTTTTCCATGACGAAAAATTCCAGCATGCCAATGCACATGAGGGGCAGCGCCAGGCACAAAAACAGCCAGCCGCCGGCCAGCGACACCAATACAGCCACCGGCACAAGCACGCTGGCCGTGATGATACGGTTGCGCAGATTGGTCGATTCTGCGGAGTCGGTGACGAGCCCTTCTCGCATGCCGCCCGCCTCGTACAAAGAGTTAATCCGTTCTTCTTTCGGGAGTATCCGCCGAGTCATGATTCTTGTCAAGTAGATGCGACCGATATTGCAGAGAATCGCTTTTTTTATTTGCCACAGAGACACAGAGGACACAGAGGGCACAGAGGTTGGCTTGAAAAGGCAGAACAATTCGGGGCCTCTCGTTGCAATGAGGACGACATGTCTTTCACTCGAAAATAATATTGAAGCTTTTCTCTGTGCTCTCTATGATCTCTGTGTTGAGTTTGTTTTCTTCGGCGCTGTCAAAGCGGGATTGTGCGATTGCCCTGACATTCAATGCGCCTAAAGATGTTGCCAAATGGCGCCGCGACCGACATTGCAGAGAATCGCATTACATTGTTTTTTGCCACAGAGGCACAGAGACACAGAGGTTGGCTTGGTTTGTCGCTTACACTATCGGACAGATGCGTTATAATCAGGCGGAAGTTGGCGGCGCAGGCAAACGTTGACGCTGGCGGCAAGGCAGATTTGGAAGCGGGTGGATGCCATGACTGAAGATATTTTGGACGAAGCCAAAGGCAAAATGCAAGCGACTCTGGCAGTTTTTCGAGAAGAGTTAAGCCGCATGCGCAGCGGGCGCGCCAGCACAGCCTTGGTCGACCGTCTCACAGTCGACTACTACGGGCAAGACAGCGAATTGCGGCAACTGGCGAGCATCTCTACGCCCGAAGCCATGCAGATCCTCATCCGCCCCTACGACAAGTCCGCCATCCGCAATATCGAAAAAGCCATTCAGATGTCGGATATCGGCGTTAATCCCAATATCGATGGCGAAAACATCCGGCTGAATATGCCGGCGCTAACCCGCGAACGCCGCCTGGAGCTGGTCAAGTTCCTGAGCCGCCGTATGGAAGACACGCGCGTGGCCATCCGCAATATCCGCCGCTCTGCCAACAGCGATTTGCAAGACTTTGAAAAAGAAAAGCTGATCTCTGAAGACGAGAAGAAACGCGGCGAGGCCGAAGTTCAAAAGCTGACTGATAACTTCATCGCGCAGATCGGCACGTTGGGCGCGGACAAAGAGAAGGACATCATGGAAGTCTAGCTGTGTCGCCGTTTGCCGCTAAGCTGTGAGCCCCACAGTCGTGTATATGGTGGGGCGCTTGGCAGCAGCGTCACCCTATCACAGCCAGCTTGGGAAGCAAGCATGACCGCATTGACGAGAGAGCCGCGGCGCGCACGCATGCGCAATAACCTGCCAGCCCTGCAGAAGGTGCCGGCGCATGTGGCGATCATCATGGATGGCAACGGGCGCTGGGCGCGTCGACGTGGATTGCCGCGCGGCGAAGGTCATCGCCAGGGCACAGAAAACTTGCGTCGCATCATCCGCGCGGCTGTTGAATTTGGCGTGCAGATCATGACGATCTATGCCTTTTCTACTGAAAATTGGTCGAGGCCCCGCCGCGAAGTCTTGTTGCTCATGCGCATCCTGGAAATGGTTATCGACCGCGAACTGGCCGAATTGCACGACGAGGGCGTGCAGATCCGGCATATCGGCGAGCTGGACGGCGTCGACGAGCGACTGGCGCGGAAAGTGCTGGATGCCTGCGAATTTACCCGGCACAACCAGCAGCTGATCCTCAATGTAGCGTTCAATTATGGTGGACGCGACGAAATTGTGCGCGCTGTGCAGCAGATCGTGCGCGATGGCATCCCGCCCGAAGCGATATCCGAAGCCACGATTAGCGATTATATCTATACCAGCGACCTGCCCGACCCCGACTTGATCATCCGCACCAGTGGCGAATTCCGCCTGAGCAACTTTTTGATCTGGCAAGGCGCTTACAGCGAAATCTATACCACCGAGACCTATTGGCCCGACTTTGACCGCGAGCAGTTTTATCTGGCGCTGGTGGAATATGGCAATCGGCGGCGGCGCTTTGGCAAGACGGACGAGCAGATAGACGCCGAATACCGCAACGGCAACGGCAAACGCGCGGGGCAAAGATGATGCAGACCAAACGGCTGGGCCGCACCGAGATGCAACTGCCTGTCGTGGGCATCGGCACGGCATTTATTGGCATCCCCACGCAGAACCAAACAGTCGGCGAATATGATGGCGCGCCCAGCCAGGTCGACCAGGAATTGGGCGTGGCGACTTTGGTTGCGGCGATTGATGCTGGCTGCACTTTTTTTGATACCGCCGCGCTCTATGGCCGCAGCCTCAGCGAGAGTTTGCTCGGCGAGGCGCTTCGCCAGCGGCCATCCGCCAAAGACCGCCTCGTCATCACCACCAAAGCGGGCCGAACCCACGACAGCTATGACTTCAGCTTCGCAGGGGTGCAACGCAGCGTGTATGCCAGCCTGGAGCGCATGGGCTTGCAGCGGCTGCCGATCGTCTACATCCATGACGCGATGGGGCAGCCAATGGACTTCGTGCTTTCGCAGCAGGGAGCGCTGGGCGCATTGCGGGACTTGCAGAATCAGGGCATCATCGACCATATCGGCACGGCGTCCAATGACCCGGCTACCAACCTCGGCTATATCCAAACGGGCGAATTTGACTGTGCGGTCATCGCCGATTCATGGAGTTTGATTAATCGCATCGCCGAGCGCGAGATCTTTGCCGCGGCTGCCCGGCATGATGTCGGCTTGATTGCGGCGACGCCTCTCGAGCGCGGGCTGCTCGTCACCGGGCCACAAGCCAACACGCGCTACCTCAATCGGCTTTTCAGCCAAGACTGCCTCGACCAGGTATCGCGCATTCAGCAACTTTGCGCCGACTATGCTGTGCCGATGTTGGCGGTGGCTTTGCAATATGGCTCGCGTCATGCGCAGGTTGCCTCGACTATCCCCGGCGCGCGCGTCCCTTCTGAAGCGCTATCGAGCATGGCGGCGGCGCAACTGCAGATCCCCGAGCGGCTGTGGGACGAATTAAAACCTCTGCTGCGGCATTTTGATACGGCGATCAGCGTCTAGTTTGCGCCTTCCATTTCCCCAGCGCGGCCGATGTCTGCCCAGCTCAAACCCTGCCGCAGCAAAAAGAAGAACCCGCCGAGCACTCCCGGCAGCCAGATCGTGATATGCGCGACAATGGCATAGATGCCTGCCAGCGCCGCCGGCACGCCCAACGCGGTCAAAATCGCCACTGTGATGAATTCATTGACGCCGACTTGTCCAGGCGAGGCCGGGATGATGCCAGCCAGGTTCAGCACGCCGCAGATTAACAACGACACCGCATAGGCATCATCCAGACGCATGGAGAAAGCCAACATCACCACCCAATAGACGCCCGCCTCGATACTCCAGGTGGCGAACGAACTCACGACCGCGCCAAGAAAATGCAGGGGATTGCGCAAGCCTTGCAAGCCCGCGATGACCTCTTCACTGAAGCGCCGCAAGCCAATGCCCAGCCGACCGGGCAGCAGCTTCGACAAGGCTGCGACCACTGCCCGCAGCAAATCGGGCTTCGCCGCCAGGAACAAGGCGAGCACCATAGCAGCCGCAAAAGCCGGCGCAGCCAGGCGCACGACCGCTTCGATTTCGCTGGATTGCAGGTCGATGACCAGCAGGCCGATGAGCACAAAAGCGATCATCACACAGCCATCGAGGGCGCGTTCCAATACCACAATGGTGGTCGCGCGCACCAAGGGCACCTGGTGATTCCGCCGCAGCAACACAATGCGCAAGCCATCGCCAGCCCGCAGCGGATAGACATTGTTGCCCATATAGCCGATAGCCACCAACTGGCACAGCGCGCGCAGCGGCACCAGCTTCACCGCCCGCAGCAAAAATTGCCAGCGCAGCGCAATCACCACCATCGCCAGCGCATACACCAGCATGCCAGCCAGCACATATTCCAACTGGATGCGGCTCAGGCTTTGCAGCATCTGCTCCACCTGCAATCCGCGGAAAGCCAGATAGCAGAATACGCCGCTGATGCAGATGCCGCCCAAGAAGGCCAGGCGCTTCCTGTTCGAGTTCATGCGCTGCTCGCTTGCGGATTGATTTATGCCTTGGCAGCGAGTCTGACAGATTCGCCAGCCCTTGACCAGCCGCAAGCTCTGGCCAGGAAGACGCGGCGGGTGTCTGGGCGAGGCTAATGCGCCGACAGAACTTCTGAGACAGCTTGCCGACTCGCCCCTCTGGGCGGCCGGGGAGGGCTAATCGCGGGTTGCAGCGCGCGCCACGGCTCCACATAGTCCAGCGCGAAAGTCTGGGCGACTGCCGGATGTGTGCAGTGGCCAGCGGCGGTGTTGACACCTGCGATCAGCGCTGGATCCTTTGTCAGTACAGGCAAGCCGCCAGCGGCGATCTTCAGCGCATAGGGCAGGGTGGCATTGGCCAGCGCCAGGCTGGATGTGCGCGGCACAGCGCCCGGCATATTGGCGACGCCGTAGTGCAGCACATCGTCAATGGTATAGGTAGGGTCGCTGTGTGAAGTCGGTCGCGTGGTTTCGACGCAGCCGCCTTGGTCGACAGCCACATCGACGATGACGCTGCCCGCAGGCATCAACGGCAGCATGTCGCGCGTTACCAGCAGGGGGGCTTTCGCGCCCGCAATGAGCACGCTGCCGATTAACGCATCGGCGCTGCGCAGCGATTCGGCGATATTGTTGCGTGTTGAATACAAGGTAGTCAGATTGCCCGTCATCACTTCGCTCAGGTAACGCAGCCGCTCGAGATTGATATCCAGCAGGCTTACGCGCGCGCCCATGCCCAGGGCGATCTTTGCGGCATTCGCGCCCACTGTGCCCGCGCCCAAGATGACCACATGCGCCGGGGCGACGCCGGGCACGCCGCCCATCAGCACGCCCCGTCCACCATGTGGCGCTTCCAGATGATGAGAAATGACCTGCGCCGCCATCCGTCCCGCGACTTCGCTCATTGGCTCCAGCAAGGGCAGCCGACCGCGGGCATCGCTCACTGTCTCATAGGCAACTGCGGTCACACGGTTGTCCAGCAGCGCGTGGGTCAGCGCTTGCTCCGCTGCCAGGTGCAGGTAAGTGAAGAGGATCTGCCCTGGTCGCAGGCAGGTGTATTCGCTGGGCTGCGGCTCCTTGACCTTGATGACCAGGTCGGCCCGTTCCCATATGTCAGCCGCCGATGCGAGCAATGTTGCGCCGTAGCTGGCGTATTCCCTGTCCAGAAAACCGCTGCCCGCTCCTGCGCCTCGCTGCACATAGACCTGATGACCCTGTCGCACGAAGTCGCTCATTGCAGCCGGTGGCAAAGACACTCGCTTTTCGTCAGATTTGATCTCCGTCGGGATGCCGATGTTCATGAAGGGACTCCTGTGCTTGTACTCCTCTATTGTGCTACATGATGTAGGAAAATGTCAAGAATAATTCGTACAATTTGCACGAA
>JAJDZQ010000105.1 GCA_022824565.1 Anaerolineae bacterium
CCAATCCGCCAGCCAAACTTCCCGTCCATTGTGGTCGATCTGCAGCCATTCGCCAGTCTGCCCGATGACTTGCAAAATGCTGCCCGCTGGCACCCTGTCAGCGATATCGGCAGTGAGGCTGGGCGCGGCTCGCAGGTTCAAGCCTCGGTTGGCGCGAATGGCATAGGGCTGAGCCGAAACATGGGCGATAAGCATGCAGAACGCGATTAGCATGGCGAAGCATTTGGCTCGCATCGAATATCTCCCACAAGTGACGACTATGGAGAGGACTATAGCGCAGAAGTGGCGGGCGGCAAAATTATTTCGTGACTGTCGGGCTGTCGCGCCCTCGCGTCGTTTTCACGCTTGAGCTTGGCGACCGTTTTGCTACAATACGTGGCAGCATCTAGCGAGGTAGCTCAATTGGCAGAGCAGGTGCCTTTGGAGCACAAGGTTAAAGGTTCGAGTCCTTTCCTCGCTGATCGCAGTTGAACAAGAGCCCGCCGCGCGCGGGTTCTTTTGTTTCTAGCCAGCCAACTGCGCGATCAAGCGGCTCAGGATGCCGATGCCCACCCGCATATCGTCATGCGACAGGTAGCTGTAGGACAGCCGCAGAAAATGCCTGCCCCGGGCTGGCTCGGAGAAGAAACCGCGTCCGTTGGCAAAATAAACCTGCTGCGCCTGCGCCCTGCGCTCCAGCTCATCGACATCCACCGCGCCAGGCAGCCGCAGCCAGATGAAGTAGCCGCCCGCGGGGCGCGTCCAACTGACGCCTGCTGGCATTTGCTCCGCCAACGCCGCCAGCGCCACATCGCGCCGTTTTTGATATTGCCCGCGCAGCCAGTCCACATGCGCCTGCCAGGCACCGCTGCGACAAAACTCCGCCACCAGCGCCGCGCTATAGGGGTTCGCCCCGCCACCCATGCGCAGCACGCCGCTTGCGACAAACGCGGCGATCTGTCGCGAGCCACCCACCAGCCAGCCCAGACGCAAGCCCGGCGCCAATGTCTTGGAAAAGCTGCCCAGGCGCAAGACATTCTCGCCGCGAGCCAGCGCATAGAAACTCGGTGGGGCACAGCCAGCAAAGCGCAAATCGCTGTAGACATCGTCCTCGACGATGCAGAAGCCATGCCGATTGCTCTGCTCGATGATGGCGCGGCGCCGTGCCTCGCTGACGGTGATGCCGCTGGGATTTTGGAAGTTGGGCACGACATAATAAAAGCGCGGACGCACTTGCTCGGCCGCCAGCCGCTCCAGCTCGGCAGCCAGCGCGTCCAGCCGGGGACCCTCGTCGTCGATGGGCAGCGCGCGCAGCACAAGCCCCTGGTCGCGGAAGATGTGCAGGGCATCGCGGTAGCTCGGCGCGTCGACCAATACAGTATCGCCAGCTTTTGTCAGCAGGCGCGTCAGCATGGCTACGCCGCCTGTCGAGCCGGGGATGATCATCAGATTCTCGCGCCCGATGCCCAGTTGTTCTGTGTCATTCAAGCGCGCTAGCAGAAAATCCAGCAGCTTTGGATCGCCTTGTTCGTCGCCATAATTGAAGGCGCGCAGAGGCGGACGCCCGTCCCAGCCAGCCAGCGCCCGTCCGATG
Source organism: Anaerolineae bacterium (assembly GCA_022824565.1). Taxonomy (GTDB): domain Bacteria; phylum Chloroflexota; class Anaerolineae; order Aggregatilineales; family Phototrophicaceae; genus UBA6055. The sequence goes on from JAJDZQ010000105.1 coordinate 1,574, forward strand.
CCGCGCACCGGCAACAATTCTGGCGCGGGATGCCCGGCGAAGAGCGGAATGCTGCCAGCGACGATGCCCTGCGGCGCGCTTTGTGAACGAGTCAACAGCTCGCCCCTACCTGTCCGCTGGTCATTTGGGCCTGGCTTCGGGCGGCAGCGGCGTCACATAAGTCGCAGCGCCGCGCGCAGCCAGGAACTCCGCCTTTGCCGACGCCAGCAAATCGGCGTCCATTAGCAAATCGCAGCCGGCCAGCGCCATGGTTTTTGCCGCCAAGAGCATGCCCTTTGCGCCGATGCTGGAGCCAGTCGATGCGGTCGTCTGCCAACTGTGGCCGGGCGTGCCCAGGGGCCAGCATACGCAAGTCATCTGCGCTGTCGGCGTGATCCAACTAACATCGGCGACTTCGGTAGAGCCCCCCATCAAGGGCGGCGTCGGCGAATGGGGATAAACGCCCTCCCACAACGGGTCGGCCATGTTCGCGCTGTCCAAGACCTGGCTGGTGGATCGCTGCATCCAGTCGAAGCCGCGCTGCACCGAGCCGGCCGGGAAGCTGGCTTGCAGCTCACGCGCATATTCCCGCTCTTTTTCGGTGAAGCGCATGTCGTCCACCGCCGCCATCTTTTCATAGAGCAGGTCGGAAATCACCTGGTTGGGCAGCATATCATAGCAGCCGGTAAGAAACTCAATTTCACAGCGCGTGCCAGACATCAGCGCTGCGCCCTGGGCGATATCCTGCATCCAGCGATACATGTCTTCGACTTGTGCTCGTTTGGGCGCGCGCACGAAGTACCACACCTGCGCATAGGCCGGCACGACATTGGGCGCTTGTCCGCCGCTGGTAACCACGCTGTGAATCCGTGATTCGGGCGGGACATGTTCGCGCATATAATTGACGCCGGCATCCATCAGCATGACGCCATCGAGGGCGCTGCGACCCAGCCAGGGCGAGCCACCGGCATGGGCAGCCACGCCATAGAAATTGACGCGGAAAGAATTCATCGCCAGAGACGAGCCATTCCAAACGACATTGGTATCGCCCGGATGCCAGGTGAGGGCGGCGTCCAGGTCGTCAAAGACGCCATCGCGCGCCATGAATGTCTTGCCGACCAGGGTCTCTTCGGCCGGGCAGCCATAAAAACGGATGCTGCCGGGAATGTCCTGCGCCCGCATGGCATTTTGCAGAGCCAGCACAGCGCCCAGGCAAGCCGTGCCGTAGAGGTTGTGCCCGCAGCCGTGCCCGGGTCCGCCACTTACGATTGGCGATTTCGTGCTGGAAAGCTCCTGCGACAAACCGGGCAAGGCATCATATTCGGCCAGGAAGCCGATCGTCGGACCGCCTCTGCCCCATTCGGCGATGAAAGCCGTGGGCATGCCGCCCGCGCCCCAGCTGAGCTCGAAGCCAGCCGCCGCCAGTTTGTCTGCCAGCAGCCGCGAGGCGAAAGTTTCTTGCAAAGCGATCTGTGGATTGTCCCAGATTTGCTTGGCGATGTAAGCAAGTTCTTCGTCCTGCTCGTTGATGTGCTGCAGGATGATCTGCCCAATGTCCATGCC
>JAJDZQ010000011.1 GCA_022824565.1 Anaerolineae bacterium
AAAGACGACCCGGCTTTTGAGCATCACCGGCAGACTTGGGGCGATCATCAAGAATTCGGCTACAAAGACTTCATCCCCATGCTCACCGCCGAGAACTTCGACGCCGCGGACTGGGCGCAGCTTTTCAAGGACGCCGGCGCGCGCTTCGTCATGCCGGTGGCCGAGCACCATGACGGCTTCCCCATGTACGACAGCGATTTGACCGACTGGTGCGCGGCGAAGATGGGACCCAAGCGCGATATCTGCGGCGAGCTGGCCGATGCCGTGCGCGCGCGGGATATGGTCTTCGCCGTGTCGTCGCACCGCGCCGAGCATTGGTGGTTCTTTGACGGCGGCCGCCTCTTCCCCTCCGATGTGCAGAATCCGGCCAACGATGGTTTGTACGGGCCCGCTGTCGTGGCCTCGAAAGACCATTCCAATCGCGCTGAGTGGAAAGACAAAGATTGGACGCCGCGCCCGGACGCCAAGTTCCTGGAAGACTGGCTGGCGCGCTGCTGCGAGCTGGTGGACAAGTATCAGCCGCAAGTCTTCTGGTTCGATTGGTGGATTGAGCAAGTCGTCTTCGAGCCCTATCTGCAGCGCTTCGCCGCTTACTATTACAATCGCGGCGAGGAATGGGGCAAGGGCGTGGCCATCAACCACAAATACGATTCCTATCCCGAAGGCACAGCCGTCTTCGATATCGAGCGCGGCCAGCTCAGCGATGTACGCAAATTCTTCTGGCAGAACGACACCTCGGTATCCAAGAACTCCTGGGGTTATATCGACAATCACGACTACAAAACGGCCGGAGACATCATCGCCGACCTGGTCGATATCGTCAGCAAGAATGGCGCGCTGCTGCTGAATGTGGGTCCGCGCGCTGACGGCACGATTCCCCAAATCGAGCAGGACATGCTGCGCGAGATCGGCCGCTGGCTGGGGGTCAACGGTGAGGGCATTTACGAGACGCGCCCCTGGCAGATCTTCGGCGAAGGCCCGACGCCCGTGCCCGAAGGCGCTTTCACCGATACGGCGCGCGAGGCTTTCACCGCCGCTGATATTCGCTTCACGCAGAAAGGCAACACGCTCTACGCCTTCCTGCTGGCTTATCCACAAAGCCAAGCGCTGATAACATCCCTGGCTAGCGGCGCTGTGGACGTTGCCGGCGTGCGTATGTTGGGCGCGGACGAGGCCATCAACTGGACTCAAGCTGACGATGGCCTGCGACTGTCCGTGCCAGCGCAGCCGCCCTGCGACTACGTCTGCGCCTACGCGATTGAGTTGGCAGGCTAGGATGTTATTCACCACAGAGTGTACAGAGAAATTGTAGGGGCGATCAATCTGATCGCCCGTTGAATTAGCAGGACATGTATTCGGGCGACTTGATAAGTCGCCCCTACAGATGTCGGCCCGATTGAAGTTGGAATTTGACCGTTTAGTTGGCGGTGAGGCACAGAGTCATCAGAGGAGATACAAGAACTAATGACAGAAATGGAATATTTCAAACCGGAACGCGGGCAGCGCCCCGGCGCCAATCAGGACCCGCGCCTGGATTGGTGGCGCGAAGCCAAGTTCGGCATGTTCATTCACTGGGGCGTCTACGCCATTCCGGCCGGCGTCTGGAAAGGCGAACACATCCCCGGCATCGGCGAGTGGATCATGCTGCGCGCAGAAATCCCTATTGCCGAATACGAACAGCTGGCTGGGCAGTTCAACCCGGTCAAATATGATGCCGAAGCGATTGTCAAACTGGCGAAGGCGGCTGGACAGAAATACATTGTCTTGACCTCAAAACACCATGATGGCTTTTGCCTCTATGGCAGCGCCGAGACCAACTACAACATTGTCGATGGCACGCCCTTTGGACGCGATGCGCTGGGCGAGCTGGCAGAGGCCTGCGCGCGAGAAGGCATCAAGCTGGGGCTTTATTACTCGCAGACGCAAGACTGGCATCATCCCAACGGCTTTGGCAACACCTGGGACTTTGACGAGGCGCAGCAGGACTTCGGCGATTACATCGACAGCTATGTCAAGCCACAAGTGCGCGAGATCCTCAGCAATTATGGTCCCATCGCCATCATCTGGTTCGATACGCCGCGCATCATCTCGCGTCGGCAGAGCCAGGAATTGCTCGATCTCGTACATCGGTTGCAACCCGATTGCCTGGTCTGCGGGCGGCTGGGCAACCAGTTAGGCGATTATGCCACGGCGCAGGACAACGCCATCCCGCCCGACCTGCAAGCCCAAATCGACTGGGAAACGCCGGCCACCATCAACGACACCTGGGGCTTCAAGACGCACGACCACAACTGGAAATCGACCGCGCAACTGCTGCACAACCTGGTCGATATCGTCAGCAAAGGCGGCAACTACCTGCTGAATATCGGGCCAGATGCCTTGGGCGCCGTGCCAGGACCGAGTGTCGAACGGCTGCAAGAAATGGGCGCTTGGCTGGATGTGCATGGCGAGGCGATCTATGGCACGCAGCCAGGTCCTGTACAAGGCATCGCCTGCTGTCGCACCACGCAAAAGGACGGCGCGATCTACCTGCATATCTTTGATTGGCCCGCCGATGGCATCATTACGCTGCCGCGGCTGGCTGCAAGCAGCGCCGAATGGCTGGACCCTGCCGTCGATGCGCCGCTGAGCTTGTCGCACACTGGCGACAGCAGCATCATCAGCGGACCCGCAAGCGCGCCCAATGCGCATGTGTCGGTCATCCGCTTGCAGTGAGGTCGCCGCGGACACGGGCTGGTGTAAAGGGAAGTTCCCGCAACCTGCGCCCGGTCGCAGCAAAGATGGCGTTGGCGATTGCGGCCGGGGTGGGATTTTGAGCCGCTTCGCCAGCGCCCAGAAATGGCTGATCGGGTCGATTTAATAGCAGCACTTCGATCTTGGGCGCGGCGGAAAAGCGCAGTATGGGATAACTGTCCCAGTCTGTGCTGGTGATGCCGCGCTTGTCGAAGCGCACCGCTTCGTACAGTGTCCAACTGGCGGCTTGCACGAATCCGCCCTCGAGCTGATTGCTCAAGCCATCGGGGTTGACCACCTGTCCGGCATCGGCGGCGATAACCACGCGCTGCAAGTCAATCTCGCCCGCAGCATCGACATCCAGCCGCACGATAATCGCGCAATAGCACTGCAAGTTCTTGTACTGCGCCAGCGCCAGGCCCCAGCCCGCGCTTTTGTCGCGCCTCGGCCAGCCCACTTTGTCCGCAGCAGCCAGCAGCACGGCTCGCGCCCGTTCATCGCCCAGATGTCGCAAGCGGAAGTCCAGCGGGTCGCTGTCAGCGGCATTCGCCAGTTCATCCATCAGCGACTCGATAGCGAAGATATTGGCATAGGCGCCCAGGCTGCGCAACGCCGAAACGCGCAAGGGGCTGTCGCTGACGGCGTGGCGTACGATGCGGCGGCGTGGCAAGTCATAGAGTGGGTCGGCATTGCGATGCGCGCCCGCATGATAGCCGCCCATTGCCCGGCCCGGCTGTGGCGCAAATGGTGCCTGCAGATGACGCGCCGCCAACAAGCCCGAGCTGGGCAAGCCGATAGCCGGACGCGTCGAATGCGCATAGCTGTAGACATCGTGGTTCCAGTCGCAGACCAGGCCAGCGGCGTCCAGGCTGGCTTGCATGTCCAGTCGCATGGCGCTGCCATAGGGTTCCCAGGCATGTTCATCCCAGCGCGACCATTTCAGCAAAATTGGCGTAGCCGGCAGCGCCATAGCCACCAGCGCCGCATCCAGAGCCGCATCATCGGCGCCATTGTGCCCATAACAGCCCGCGCCCTCGCTGTGAATGACGCGAATCTGCGCCTCGTCCAGCGACAGAACCTGCGCAAGCGCCCCGCGCAGACTGAAAGCCGCCTGCGTAGGCGACCAAACCGTGAGCTGCCCCTCATCCCACACGGCCAGCGCCGCCGAGGGACCCAGCGAGCCATGCATCTGGAAGGGGCGGGTATACCTGGCGCGCAGGGTGATGGCCGCGCCCGAAGGCGTTTTGACAGGCGGGATGGACCCGGCGCAGACACTGCCCGCTTCGATCAGCTGCGATTGACGTGGCTTGGCGGCCAGGTCGTCAAAAGTAGCAGCCAGATCGGGCAGGTCGGCAGCATACTCCCACCTGGCGACTTCGCGCGCATGCTCGACCGCCGCGACCGCCATTTCTTCTCGCTCGCACACCACAGCGATGAACTGCCCATTTTGCACGACAGCGGCAACACCCGGCTGCTCCAGCGCGGCAGCGATATCGAAGTCCACGAGCCGCGCATGATAGCCTGGCGGACGCAACACACGAGCATGTCGCATGCCTGGCAGAGTCATATCGTGCACATAGCAGACGCCGCCCGAGAACTTGCCGCGCAAGTCGATGCGCTGCGCCGATGTCCCGACCAGGCTGTGCGCCGCCGGGTCTTTGTGCGGTGCGCTGCCACCGATGCGGCGGTTGAAGAGTCGACCGCCCAGTAAATCCCAATAGCTGATGCTGCGTCCGCTGCCCGGGTCGCTGATGAGGCCATCCCGCACTGGCAACTGCTCGGCTGGCGTCAACGAATCCAGCGCTTCGTAGGCCAGCGAAAGCAGGTGCTGGCGCGCTTCTGCCGCCGCGCAACGGATGGCGACGCCACTGCTTTCCAGCGAGCGGCTGCCGGTCGTGCCGCCTTCGTCGGGCGTGCGCTCGGTATCTGCGCAGACCACATCAATCCGCCCCAGCGCCACATCCAGTTCGTCAGCGGCGATCTGCGCGAGCGCCGTAGCGATGCCCTGCCCCAGCTCGACCTTGCCGCTAAAGAGGGTGATGCGCCCATCCGGCTGGATGCGCAGCCAGTCGTCCAGCTGCGGATGCGCCGCAAGCGAGGGCGAAGCTGCTTCGATGCGCTCTGCAAGTGGCGGGCACTCTATCACTTCGACTATGGGCGGCTCGATGCGCCCCGTGCGCAATTTAATGGCGCGGCGGACACGGTCATACACGCCACACCGGCACAAATTGCTGGCCAGGCTTCTGCGGATATCGGCGTCGGTCGGATAACGAACGCGATTGAGCAAGCCTTGCGCCGCGACGATCATGCCCGCGCTGCAAAATCCGCATTGGGCAGCCTGCTCTTCCAGGAAAGTCTCTTGCAGCGGATGCAATTCGTCGCCTTCTGCCAGGCCTTCCAACGTGATAATGTCCAGCGCCTGGCAATGGCTGAGCGGCAACTGACAGCTGGGCACAGCCGCGCCATCCACCAGCACTGTGCACGCCCCGCATTGCTCGCTCCCACAGCCGTATTTGGCAGCTTTCAAGTTGAGATCGTTGCGCAAGGCATAGAGCAGCGGCGTCGCGGGCGGCAGCCTCAACTCGCGGGTTTCGCCATTGATGCGCAGGGTGAGTGGGCGGGGCATGGGCGGGCTCCTGGAAGCAAAGAAGCCCGACGCGCGGGCTCCCAGCGGAGAAGGTGGGATTCGAACCCACGTACGGTTTCCCGTATCCGCTTTCCAAGCGGACGCACTAGGCCTCTATGCGACTTCTCCATGTGTTGTGCACAGCCTAGCACAGCGCGCGCCTTTTGGCAAGCAACTGAACTTGCGGGAGAGTGGTGATAACTGCGGAGCTGACAACCCAGCCCTGGCCCTTCCCCATATCAATAGGGAAGGGTGACTCGTCGAGAAACCAATGCGTTTATTGCTAATCTGCAAGAAATCGCGCATCAGAATTCAGCTTCTCTGAATGGCTCCCCCTCCCTGATGCTTCGGGGAGGGGGGTGGGGTAGACCTTCACATGCGCGCCCTATTTATGGGGGAGGGATTTCGGGATGGGGGCAAATGGTAGCAAAGACTTGCGCTTGCCGATCAACGTAAATATACGGGCGTCGGCGTCGCCAGGATGGGCACGATGTAGCCGGGCGAAGCGCCACTGGCCACAGTCCCGGGCACACCGTTGGCGTTTTCCATGAAGCAGAGGATGCCCGCTGTGATAGCGTCCGCCAGCAGATCGGGGTCTTCGGTCAGCACCGCCTGGTCGGCCAGCATGTAGCCCATTTCCAGGATCATGCCGGGAGTCAGCGGATGAATTCTTCGCCAGACGTGGTAGTCTGTCAAGTCTTCCGTGAGGGTGAAGCTGCGCCGCAGAGGCACGCGCGCGCCATAATTGATGGAGATGCACTCGCGCAGAAAGGCGTCTATGCCGGTTTGGGGACGCGCCTCAGAGGTCGCCGCGATATAGCCGCTCACATATTCGCCGAAGTCGTAGCAGGTGTTGGAATGAATGGAAACCAGCGCCGCCGCCCGGTAATTTTCCAAGCGCGCATCGACCTCGTCCAGCATGTCGACCGCATAATTGCGCGCCTGCAGACGAGCCACCACGCGCTGCGCCACAGCAAAGTTGATATCCACCTCGCGCAGCAGCACATTGCCATAGTCGTCATCGCAAATCGCACCCGAATCGCGGCCACGATGCCCGGATATGATGCCGATGCGCTGCATCCAGACTGGCGTCTGCACCGGCGTGGGCAAGCTGCTATTGACGATGTCCTCGCGGTCGAGCTGCAATCCCTGCACGACCAACGGATTGAGAAACTCTGGGTCGACAAAGAACATCAGCAGGGTAGCCACCAGCGCGGTGCTGATGACAACGACGAAGATCGTACCCAGGAAGCCGCTGGCAAAGCTGCCACTGCGCGGCCTCGGCACCGCCAGACGCGGTCGCACCCGTCTGATTTGCGGTGGTTCGATCTCTGGTTCGAGGCTGGGCGATTCTTCAAAGTTCGGCGCTGGACGGCGCACACGACGCGGCGCGGCTTTGGCAGCTGCCTGGCGCATGATCTGCGCGAAGATGGCAGAAGCAGATGGCTCTTGCGCGTCTGGGCTGTCGTTAGCGTCGTACTCGTCCGCTGGCATGGTCTCGCCTTGTGCAAGCTAGGGCGCACCTTTGGCACCCGGCGAGACCAGTATAGTGGAGAGGGCAGATCAAGACTCGCATTCCAGGCGGTAAGATTGCCGTTCGGCACAGGATAGCTGGCGGATGTAGCGATTGTCGCGCGCCCAGTCGATGAGGCCATCGGCGCTGCGCCGCACAATCCAACGCCGCAATGTATAGTCTTGCGAGGCAGAAACCGCAAAAGACTCGTCCGGGCTGAAGACAACCTCCTGCACCCAATCGCCATGCTCTTCGTAACGGCCGCTCTCTTCGCCCGTGGCGACATCCCACATGCGCACGGTCGTATCGGACGAAGTCGTCAGCACAGTGGCGCTGTCGGCAGTGATCGCGATGCCGAAGGTGTTGCCCGTGTGCCCGACGAATTGCTTGAGCTCTTCGCCTGTCGCAATATCCCACATGCGCACGCTGTCGTCCCAGGAGGTGCTGATGATGAATGTCTGGTTGGGCGCGATGCGGGCGTAGTTGACGAAGTGGGTATGCCCTTCGAAGGTATGCAATAGCTCGCCCGTCGCCACATCCCAGAGCCGAACGGTCGAATCGTCGCCGTTGCTGTCCCAACCACCGCTGGCGCTGGCCAACAACGTGCCATCGCTGCTGATATGGACGCCATTCACCTGGGCGGTGTGCCCGTGGAATTCGCGCACAATCTCGCCACTTTCGATATCCCAAAGGCGGATAACGCCGTCTTGAGAGCCCGACACAAATTGCTGTCCATTTGGCAGCAGATCGATCATATAGACACGCGGCGGCGCGCTGCCAGCTGCATACGGGATGTTGTAGCGGCGAGATTCGCCACCAGTTGCCAGATCCCAAAGTCGGATCGTGCCATCCCAACTGGCGGAAAGCAACTGCTGACCATCCGGCAAGAACCTGACCGAATCGACCGTATTGGTGTGCCCCTGCATAGCGACTGCCGGCCGGCCCGTGGTCGCATCCCAGACGCGCACGCTGGCATCGAGATCATCCAGCGAAGCCGGGAAGAACAAGGGACCCGAGCCAGAAGCGACCAGTGACCCGCCCGGGCTGATATCGGCCGCCCAGGTCCAGTTGCTATGCCCGGCATAAATCTGCGCTTGCGCGCGATTGCGCAAATCCCAAAGATAGGCCGAACTGTCCGCCGGGTTGTCTGTCCCATCGGGGAAGTTGCCCGCTTCGCCCAAGCCAATCAGCAGATATTCGCCGTCCGGTGAAAATTCGATGTCCTGAATGCGATCGTCCAGATCGACAAAACTCGTGACTTCGACCCCTTTGTCGACATCCCACAATTTCACGCTTTGATCACGCGAGGCTGTCGCCAGCAGCAAGCCATCGGGAGAAAACTCAATATTCGCTATCGTGTCGCGGTGGGCATAAATACGGTCAACTTCTGCGCCTGTGCCGGCGTCATAGAAGCGCACCGAACCGCCCGACGCGCCGCTCCAGGTGGTGGCGGCAAGCCTTGCGCCATCCGGGCTGAACTCGACATCGCGAACGAAGCCGATGCCATCCGGCGGAATGGTCAGGATATTATCGCCGCTGGCGACATCCCAAACCTGGATGGTGTTATGTTGTGGCGTCCTGTCGCTTTCGCCCACGCCAATCGCGGCGGAGGAACTGGCCAGCCGGGCGCCGTCCGGGCTGAAGCTGAGCTTGAAGACATAATCGATGTGCGCCTGCAACTTGTGAAGCGCCGCGCCACTTTCTGCATCCCAAAGCCGAACAGTTGCATCGGCGCTGGAAGAAGCCAGTGTAAGCCCGTCGGCGCTAAACTCCACATCGGTGACAATATCTTCGTGGCCACCGAGGCGGTTTCGCTCTCGGCCATCGACAACCTGCCAGATGCCGACAGTCTTATCGGACAAGGCGGCCGCGATCAATGTATCATCCCGATTGAAAGCGACTGCATTGATCGGGCTGCCGGTCGCAATGACCCCGACGCCTTCTCCCGTGCTCGGATTAACCAGGTAAATCACACCTTCCGAGCCAGCATATGCGCCGATCGAACCATCTGAGTTGAAAGCGACAGCGAGGATAGAGCGCGGCGAATCGGTGAAACGGAAGCGCGGACCGGGCGAAAAAGTGGCCGCGCCCAGCACGCGCATGACTTCGGCTTCTGGCGGCTCGAAGACTTGACGGGCTTCGATCGCCAAATGCAGAGCCAAAGCCGGGTTGTCCACGCTGAGGGCAGTGCGGGCATTGGCAGCCAGCGCCAGGCTGAAGTTTTTGCGCTCGTTGATTTCAGCAATATGCAGAGCGTCTTCGGCGATGCCACGTTGCTCTACGGCGACTTCGCGGGCGTCTTCGGCGATTCCCCGTTGTTCTTCGGCGCGCGCGCGTTCGCTCTCTGCGATGGTCCGTTGTTCGTTGGCTCTGTTGGATTGGTCAAATGCCACCAGGCTGAGGATCACAGCGACAACGGCGGCCGCGGCAAAGACAGCAGCCGCGATGCGCAAGTTGCGTTGCTTTTGCTGCTCGAGCAGGCGTTCGCGTTCGGCGCGTTCGCGTTCGGCAGCTTCTCGCTTGGCGCGCGCAGACAGGCTGGCCGACAGAAACTCCAGCTCCAGCTCGTTGAGGCGCATATCGGTGGTCTGCGACCAATCTTCGAAAGTCGCCAGGCGGTTGCCAGCCATCAGGTAGCTGCGGTCTTTGCGGGCGGCTTGCCAATCTGTCGCGGCATGCAGCAGTTCGCGCTCCAGCCTGACATCGGTGCGGCTTTCCATCAGCCATTCGCGCAGACGTTCCCACTGGCGGATCAGCGCCTCGTGAGCGACTTCGATCGTTGCGCCGCGCGTGGCATCATCGCGGTCGAAGGTGAGCAAGCGATAACGTCCAAAGCGGTCGATAACGCTTTCGACAACTTCGCGATTGCCCAGGGTCAACAGCTCCGATTGCAAGATGCGGCGGCGGGTATCTTCTTGGCCCTCGCCGAGGGTGACCAGGCGCAAGAACATCTGACGCCCCATATTCTGCCCCTCTTCATCAAAGCGCAAGAAGACTTCTTCGGCGCGCTTTGCCAGAGCGCCCAAGGTTCCGCCAATTTCACGATAGGCAGATTTGGTCAACAGCGCGCCTTCGCGTCGTTCAAAGAGTTCAGTAAGCGCATATTGCAGCAGAGGCAGGGCACCCGGTTGTTCGCGCACATCGTCGATGATCACATCGACCAGGCCCTGCTCCAAAACCGCTCCCACGCGCTGGGCTGGTCCTTCGATAGCCTCTTTCAACTCATCGTCGTTGAGCGGCAGCACCAGCTCGGTGCGCGAGCGGATCAACTCGCCGAAGCCCTGATAAAGCAGCGGTCGGTCATAAAAGTCGGCGCGCAGCGTGGCGATGATGATGACGGGGCTGTCATCGACATTGACGGCGTTGAGAATCAGATCCAGGAATCGTTGGCGTACGCTTTCTTTCTCGACCAGGGTGAACAGCTCTTCAAATTGGTCGATCATCAAAACGAGTTTGCTGTTGGGTTCGGGCAGGGCTTGGCGCACGCCCCGTGTCAAACCGTCGTCATTTTCGCGCAAGGTATAAACCATATCGGGCAGATCGGCTGTGGATACGCTCAACAGGGCAGACGAAAGCTCTTCTAGTGGCGCGTGGCTGGGCACCATCTCGGCATAAAACCAGTCGTCCGAGCCGGGGATGCGTCCACTGCGCAAGCCCGGCAGCACGCCGGCTTTGACGAGGCTGGATTTGCCACTGCCGCTGGGACCGATGACGGCGAGGAAGTTGCTTTGCGCAGCCGCCTCTTGCAAGCGCCCCAAAACGCGCGCGATCATGTCTGTGCGCCCAAAGAAATCGGCGGCGTCGGCTTGCTGGAACGCGCGCAAACCCTTGTAGGGATTTTTTGTTTCCAGCAACTCCAGTTCGGCGAAGTCCAATTCTTCGAGCGTGAGCTCAATAGACTGGTCAGATTCGCGCAATGCCTCTTGCAAATCGTCATTGAGCTCGGTGGCATCGCGATGGCGTTCATGGGGGTTCTTGGCGGTGGCGCGCTGGATGATGCCATTGAAGACAGGCGACACATTAAGCGACTCATGGTCGATCATCGGCAGCGGCTCGTTAAGATGCCGATAAACCAGCGTGGCCAAAGAAACATCGTTGAAAGGCCGCGCGCCAGACAGCATTTCGTAAAGCATGATGCCAAAAGCGTAGATATCACTTTGCGCGGTCGCTTCTTCGCCGCGGATTTGCTCTGGCGCGAGGTAGGCAGGCGTGCCGACGATCTGCCCAGACCCATCGGTGGCATCGGTGCCAAGAGTCTTGGCGATGCCAAAGTCGCTCAGATAGGCATTGCCATCGTCATCGAGAAAGACATTGTCTGGCTTGATATCGCGGTGCACAACATCATTGCGATGCGCAAAAGCCATGGCCGACAATGTCTGGCTGCTGATGCGGCTGACTATGTCCAGGCTTAGTTTGCCCTGCTCGTTCACCAGGTCGCGCACACTGCCGCCGCCCAAATAGCGCATGACGAGATAGGCGCGGCCCGCTTTGCGCCAAAAATCATAGAGCGGCACGATATGCGGATGCTCTAGGCGCGCCACCACCTGCGCCTCGCTTTCGAAGCGGCGGATAAAGTTCGGATCGTTGGCGAATTCTGGCAGGATGACCTTGATGGCAACGATGCGGCCGATCGGGTCTTGGGTTGCACGATATACAACGCCCAAACCGCCCTGACCCAAAACTTCCTGGAAATTGTAAGAACCTTCACTGGAGCCGGTTAAGTCTAATATGGACATAATAGTTCTCCTGGGTCAGCCCTCGGCGGCTGCGCAAACAGCCCAAGCTAAGTATAACACACCCGCGACCTGCTTGTGCTAACCCGATCCCAGCGGCACACCATACAGCAGCAGCGCATGTTTGTCGATCGACACCGCCAGCAAAGTGCCATCGGGGCTGAAACTGATGTCGTGGATGCCCGCTTCTGCCCCGCCGCTCGTCAGCAGGCTGTGGCGCGCGCTGTCCCAAATCGTGAAGACGCCCTGCGCTGCGCCCACCGCCAACAGTCGGCTGTCCGGGCCAAAGTCCAAAGCCGTGATGCCAGGCGTCGGCAATGGATAGCTGGCGATCTGAGCGCCGGTCTTGGCATTCAGCAGCAGCAGGTTTTCTGCGGTGCGCGCAGTCGCCACAGCCACCAGCCGTCCGTCCGGGCTATAATCCAGAGCGACTACCGGAGCGCCTATCCCCACCGATACCCGCAGCGCGCCACTGATAGCATCCCAAAATCGCAGCATCCCGTCATCTGCGCCCGATGCCACCTGCAAGCCGTCCGGGCTGAATGCCAGAGCGCGGACCAACCCCTCGTGCCCAGAAAGCACCGCTTGCTGAGCCACCCCCGACAAGTCCCATACGATGGCAGCAAAGTCGCGCTGGACAGCGAAACTTGTATAGGCAAGCGGACCCGCGCTGACAAGCCGCGAGCCGTCTGGACTGAATGCCAGCGCCGATACCGCCCCGCCATGCGCATTCAGGTAGAGCAGCTCGCCGGGCGCAGAGCTTGTGGCGCTGTACCTCCACAAGCTAAGCGTGCCATCTGCTTGGCCAAAGGCAGCTTGTGCCACGCCTGGTCGCACTGCCAACGAGGATAGCTGTCCCTCGACCATCAAAATCTGGGGACGCAGCACGGTCTCGCGCAGGTCGTAGAGCCACAAACTGTCGGAGCCGGGCGCGCCAGGCATCGCCAAAGTCATGCCATCGGACGACCAGCTGTGTTCGGGCAAAAAGTTGCCACGCAAGCGCGCAAATTCGCGCAGGAAAGGGGTGAGTTGTGGCGAAAGCACATCGCGGCCGGGCAGCGGATCGGGTGGCTTTGGCTCCACCAGATACTGATTGGTCCCCGCTTCGGCGATATAACCTGTCTGCCCGCTCACCAGCGCCAACCACCACACAAAACCGCCCACACAATCGGGTCCACTGGTGATGCGAATGGGTGTGCCCGCGGGGATCGAGCGCAAGATCTGGGCATCAGGAGCAGGATACCCGCGCATTTCTAGGGACGGTCCCAGCGGCAGTGCATCCATGCCGGCATTGATGCGCGAAGGCATATAGGGTCCGTCAGTCGCCGAGTTGGGGCACAAGCTGTTGGAATAAGTGGCTTGCGGCACATGAACCGATGTGGAGAGCGGGTCGGTTTGGCTGCACAAAATGACAGTCGCGCTGTCGGCAGCAACGCGATAGTCATACACGATGCCGCCATAGGTCAACTGGAAGCTGTAGCCGATCATCGCGCCGCCCGAACCAGGTTGCGTGGGGCAGCCCAAAGCCGAGTCGGCGAAAGTCGTCTGCTGCCAGCGCCATTGCGCCAGGTCGTCCAGGCCAATGCGGTAGCCCAGGCGCGCGCCCAGATCTAACAGCGCCACATTGATATGCGTTGGTGCCGCCTGCCCAAGCGATTGCGCCCCAGCCAGCAACAAGCATATGGCTAGCAGCGCGCGCATTCTCTTTCGCATGCAAGACCTCCTCAGTGGCGCAGGGTCGGCGCAATGGTTTCCAGCGATTGTAACCAAATGCCGCGGCGCTGGTGGAATCTCTCGCGCAGCCCATGCTTGCAAGAGGCACAACATTTTGACACAATAAGGAATCCAGACAGACAATGAATATTGACGGGGCGGCGGAGGCTATGACTTCTGCGCTGGCGTATGTGATTCTCGGCGCTGCCGACGAGGCTGAAGACAGCGAACGAAAGTTGCTCAGTTTCAGTGGCGCGCTGCCCTCGCTCGAAGCAGCCTTCTATACAGCTATTGCCCGGTTGCTGCCCATGCCTGCCGCCGATGATACGAGGCAGCCGGCACTGGCCATGATGACATTTGACAATACGCGCATGCTGTTGATCAGCTGCCAGCCCAACAACGCAGACGCCGGCTCTACCGAACATTATGTCTTCGTGCCGCACGGGTCTGCGCCAGATGCCAGCCAACTGGAAGACTGGCTGACCCACCTGCCCCA
>JAJDZQ010000093.1 GCA_022824565.1 Anaerolineae bacterium
GCGAACTCGATATCGCCAGAACGGCGATCAGCATCAGCGGCCAGCAGGGCATCGGCGTCAACCTGGACGCGGCTGATGCGCAAGGTGTCGAAATCAGCGACGAAGTGATGTCTGAAGCCATCGCGGTCATCGACGGCGGCCGGCCGAGCAAGCTGAGCCCAGATATCCTGGCGGCGCTAGCCCGGCGCGGCGTCATCGTGCCCATGGCAGAGCGAATCGAAGAAGACAGAGCTTGGCTGGAAAGCCTGCAATGCACCGATGAGCTGATCGCCGAGCAGCAAGCGGCGCTGGACGCGGGCGAATAGCCTGCCGCTGTTGAAAATCCCCCCTCCCAGAACGAGGGGGAGGACAGGCCAGGTTTCCAAGGGTGCGCATGTGAGGGTCTACCCCAACCCCCTCCCCGAAGCATCAGGGAGGGGGAGCGCATGCAGAGAAAATGCAATCTGCTGCTCAATTTCTTGCAGCTTAGCAAGGTTGCACTGGTTTCTCGACGAGTCTCCCTTCTCCATTGATATGAGGCAGGGCCGGGGATGGGGTAGAAAAAAAGTGCCCTGTCTTCAGCTCATTTTTGGGGAAGGGGGAAATGAAAATATGCTCGCTATTTGCCACAGCAGCCGCTTTTGATTTGTAACGTCAAGCCGGGTACGATTAAGCTGATAAATCTACGCATGTACGCATTGGAGAATTCTGATGATCAAACGGATCGCGCTCGCGTTGCTATGTTGCTTGTTGCTCGTGCCACTGGCGGCGGCGCAGGACAATGACAACCCCACCGTCGTCATTATTCGTTTTGGACCATACATTTCTGACCCCATCATGGAAAGCGGCCTGCTGGATACGCTGCAGGTGTATGAATGGATCAACGCCGAAGAGCGCGCCCTGCTGAACGCCGGGCAAGATATCCAAGGCGAAAAGATCAACATTTTCTGGTCCGCCGCCAACTTCGACCTGCCCTCAGTCAACATCTTGGTCGAAGACGCGCTCGACCGCGGCGCTGACATCCTGGTCACTTCTGGTGCCCCTGTCACGCAGATCGCCATCAGCATCACGCAAGACCAAGACGAGCCGACGCCCGTTCTGTTCCAAGGCGTCAATCACAGCATAGAATTCGGCATCAGCGACGCGTCCTGCCTCAAGCCAGCTCATGTCACCGGCTCGGAGTACACGCCCCCATACGCCGAGGTATTTGAGGTGTTCTTGTTGCAGAATCCAGCTCTCCAGCGGATTGGCACCATCTATACGGCAACGGACGCGGGCGGGATTTTTGGCGCCGCGCAGATCCAGGCGATTGGCGAGTCGAAAGGGATTGCAGTGGAAAGCGCGGCCATAGCCGGCTTCAGCGATTTGCGCGCTGCCACACAAAGCCTGGCGAGCAAGGGTGTCGAGGCGATTGTGCTGCCGATTGACTTCACGGTCGGCAGCGGCTTGCCCGTTGTCGTATCAGCCGCCAAAGAAGAGCAGATACCGATCTTCTACCCGGTTCCGGGCACCGTGATGTTGGGCGTAACGGTCGGGGTTGGTTTCTTCGACTATTACGCGCAAGGCATTGATACGGGCCTGGTCTTGAACGCGCGCTTTAGGGACGGGCTCGAGTTCGACACGTTGGCTGTCAACAGCCTGACGGGCGCCTCAGTCGGCGTCAATATCGATGTTGCGAATGAGATGGAGATGTCCGTTCCACAAGAATTGCAAGACATGGCGGATATTACCGTTCGCGAAGGCACCATGCTGCTGTCTCAGGCAGTCTTGCAGCGCCAGATGGAGATGTTGGGCGCCAATGAGGCGATCATCCAAGGGACCCTGGCGCTTGGGGATGATATGGATTGGAGTCTGCTGCTGCAGCCGGGCGCGGGGGGAGAGGCTGACCCGATGGTAGCGCAATTGTTCCAGATGCTGATCGAGGCGCGCAGGTCGCCGGAGAATCAAGCGGCTGACGCGGCTCTTCTCGAGGTCCGGCATTGCAGCGATGAGCTGATCGCCGAGCAGCAAGCGGCGCTGGACGCGGGCGAATAGCCGGAAAATCTTGGCGTAATTTCCAGCCGAGGCGAAAGATATAGGGGCGGCTCTGTGAGTCGCCCGTTTTAGTCACTTGGGATCTTCTGTACCTTAACCAAAGCGACCGGCGATGTAGTCGGCAGTTTCTTGCCGGGCGGGGCTGGCAAATACCTTGGCGGTAGCAGCGTATTCGACCAGTTCTCCCCAACGGACTTCATGACCGTCTTCCAGCCGCTTGCGGATATTGTAAAAGGCTGTGAAATCCGAGGCGCGCTGTGCCTGCTGCATATTGTGCGTGACGATGACGATGGTGTAGTCGCGCTGCATTTGCCGCATCAGCTCTTCGATGCGCTGGGTGGCGATCGGGTCGAGCGCGCTGCAAGGCTCGTCCATCAGGATGACATCTGGCTCGACAGCGATGGTGCGCGCGATGCACAGCCGCTGCTGCTGTCCGCCCGAAAGCGCCAAGCCCGACTTGTTGAGGTCGCCACTGACTTCATCCCACAATGACGCGCTGCGCAGGCTGCGTTCGACGATTTCGTCCAGGATTGCTTTCTTTTTCACGCCCAGCAGGCGCGGTCCATAGGCGACATTGTCGAAGATGCTCTTGGGGAAGGGGTTGGGCTTTTGGAAGACCATGCCGATGCGCCGCCGCACTTCCACAGGGTCGACCTGGGCAGCATAGAGGTTCTTGTCGCGGTAGATGATCTCGCCAGCGACGCGCGCGCCTGGCACCAGATCGAGCATGCGGTTGATGCCGCGCAGCACCGTGCTCTTGCCACATCCCGAAGGACCGATGAATGCGGTGATCTTGTTCTTGTACACGGGCAGGCTGACACCCGCCACTGCGCAGAAACTGCCATAAAAGAAGCTGCAATCGCGCAGCTCCATCACCAGCTCGCCGTTTGCTTTGCCATTTGCCTTGTCTGTCATCTTAATACCTTATCGAATATCGGTTGCGCAGGACGATGGCCACGGCATTCAACGACAGCATCAACGCCAGCAGCACAATGATGGCGGCCGCGGCGATATCGGCGAATTGCCCCTGTGGCCGCGCTGTCCATTGAAAAATCTGAATGGGCATGGCGGTGAATTGCGAGAAGGGACTGGTCGGGTCGGTGAGCAGGAAGGTGGCGGCGCCCACCACAATCAGCGGCGCGGTTTCTCCCACAGCGCGCGAAACCGACAAGATCGTGCCGGTCATGATGCCGGGCAGGGCGGCGGGCAAAACGCTGCGCCAAATCGTCTGCCAGCGGGTCGCGCCCAAGCCATACGATGCCTCGCGGATGGTATAGGGCACGGCGCGGATCGCTTCTTGAGCATTGATGATAATGATGGGCAAGATCAGCAGCACCAACGTCAAGCCGGCGCTGACCAAGGTGCGTCCATTGGGCGAGAAGCTGTTGATGCGCACCAGGCTGCTCATCAGCGCGTCGAACGTTTCGTCAGCCAGGTTGCCGTTCGCCACATCAAAGCGCCAGGTCTTGCCGCGCACCTCGATATCATGTGGCTCGCTGGCGCGCGTGGCGACCACATCCACGGTCATGTCCAGCGCGTCCGCCAGCGAATCGGCCATCTCCGTCACACTTGAATTGCCCTGCATGGTCAGGCTGGGCGTGCCATAGTGCAAGAAGACATCCACCAACTGCTGCGCCGCTTCTTCGTCCAGTTGGGGGCTTTCGCTGCGGAGCGCGCCATTTTCGTAATGAAGCGCGCCAGCAAAGTTTGGGGCGATGCGCTCGACCACGTTTTCGATCGTGGGTACCTCGAAGTTGATATGAAAGATCAAGCCGCTGGAAAAAGGCGCCAGCGCGCGCACGAAGATCGCCAAGCCCAACATGCCATAGATGATGGAGGGCACGCCAGCCAGATTGCGCACATTCGTCTCGATGATGCAGTTGACCAAGCCGTGATGCGCGTATTCTTCCAGGTAGATGGCCGCGCCAACGCCGATAGGCAGCGCCACCAGCACCACCACAATCATCAAGCCAGCCGAGCCAATCAACGCCGTGCGGACGCCAGCCAGCGCCGGCACACTCGACATGGGCGTGGTCAAGAACTCGCTGTCCAGCCAGCTGTAGAAGCGGATGACAGTCACCTCGGCTTCGTCCAGGCGCTCGCGTTTCTTGTAATCGTCCAGGATCGGTCCTTCGATCTGCGCCTTGATCGCCTCGAAGTTGAAGATCGTGTCGCTCAGGCTGAAGCTGGCGATGACCTGCTGCTCGACTACTTCTTCCAACGTCAGCCGACGCAGGGTGGCCTTGTCGGCATACTGCGCCAGCAAGTCCGCCTGGTCTGCGAGGCTGATGCTTTTTAACAATTCGTCCGCAATTGACGGGTCGACAGCCGGGTCGCCGACGATTTCTGCCACATTTGATTTGGTGAAGACTTCGTTGGGCACCTGGCTGATGGTATCGCGGATGAGCACGCGCAGCCGTTTGCCGACATGCTCCAGCAAGATAGCCGCCAGTTCTTCATTGGTCAACGCTTCCAGCGGCCGCCCATCGGTCAAAGCGGCTGGTTCGACCGTGTTGACGACGCCGATCGTGCCAAAAGCCTCGTTGGCGACATTCAAAAACAGCGCAATCAGCGCCAGGCCAGCCACAGACACAGAAAACAGGTTGAACAGCCGCCCCATCCGCCCGCGCCGATGCCGCTTCTCAAGTCGCTGGAAGAAGGATTTCTCGCCGGGCATGTAGTGCTTGGTCTTTTCGTCGTATGTCACTTCGCCGCCTGGGCGCTGGTCATGGGAAGCCATTAATACGCCTCGCGGAAACGGCTGATGACGACGCGGCTGAGCGCATTGAGCAAGAATGTCATGACGAATAAGGTCAAACCAATGGCAAAGATGCTGTTGTAATCAATGCTGTCATAGCTGAGGTCGCCGCCACTGATGCGCGCGATATGCCCGGTCATGGTCTCTGCCGAGTCAAATGGATTGAAGCTGAAATTGGGTCCTGCGCCCGCCGCGATCGCCACGATCATGGTCTCGCCGATAGCGCGCGAAACCGCCACGATAAATGCCGCCAGAATGCCACTGAGCGCCGCTGGCATCACCACCTGGATGACTGTCTCCAGCTTGGTCGCTCCCAAGCCATAAGAAGCCTCGCGCAGGGCTTGTGGCACCGCATGCAGCGCATCTTCACTCATCGAGCTGACCAGCGGGATAATCAAAATGCCCACCACGATGCCTGCCGAGCCGGTGTTGTAGATATTGACTACCTCCACGCCAAAGAGCGCCCGCAGCAAAGGCGTCATGAATGTCAGCGCGAAGTAGCCATAGACCACGGTGGGGATGCCCGCCAGGATCTCCAGCACCGGCTTGAGCGTACTGCGCACCCGTGGCGAAGCATATTCGCTCAAATAGACAGCCGCGCCGATGCCCAGCGGCAACGCGACCAACATGGCGATCGTGCTGGTCATCAACGTGGCGTTGATCAACGGGATGACGCCGAATTCACCGATAGCGGGGATCCAACTGGTATTGGTGAAAAATTCGATGAGCGTGGGCTGGTCGTTGTATTCGACAGCCAGGCCAGCGCTGTGGGGCGAGATGGTATTTTCGCCACGAACGCCGCGCCGCACATCAATCTGTGGCAGGTAGCCTGCGTCTGTGAACAGCTCGGCGATGCGCTGCGACAGCGGATAGACAGTCGAGCTGCCCGCCATGTTCAGCTCGCCAAAGACAGTCGCCGGGTCTATGGCCGGGGCTTGGCTGGCGCCCGTCGCGCGGATCCACTGGTTGCGCGCCGCAGCCAACGTTTCCACCGCTGCCTGGAAGTAGCCGACATCGACGATGACCGAGCTCACATTGGCGAGGGTATAACTGATGAAATCTGCCACTTGTGGCTCTGCGCGCATGATTTCGGCATCGCTGTAAAGAAAGAGCGGACGCGAGAGCGCATAGTTGCCCGCTTCGACTGTGCTGGCCGAGGGCGCAATGCCATCCAGCGACAGAATGCGCAGATCGTCGGCGCTGGCCAGGTAATAGGCGTATCCAAAAAAACCGATCGCATAGGGATTGCGCTTGATGCTGCCGACCAGTTGGTTGTCATTCTCGGACATGATGGGCTGGCGCGCCAAGATCGGCTCGGTTTCATTATCAAAGACTGCTTCGACAAAAAAGTCGAATGTGCCGCTGTCGGTGCCGGGGATGACCAACTGGATCGGCTCGTCAGGATAGTCGGGACGCACATCCGACCAGCGCTCTGCTTCGCCAAAGATCTGCCGCAACTCGGCGAATGTCAGCTCGCTGATGAAGTCGTTGTCGGTGCTGACTGTGATGGCCAAGGCATCGCTGCCGACGCGGAATCCCACCGGCGCGATTCCCGCCTTTGCGCAGGCTGTTGCTTCGGTAGATTTGACAGGCCGGCTGGCATTGACGATCTGCGGACGTTGCCAGCCAGCTTCTGCCAGCGCGGCGTCGCTTGCACAAAAGCGATCGAAGCCAGCGCCAGTGCCCAGGACGTCGATCTCGACGCGGTTGTTGTGAAACTCGCTGACCTCCATGACTTCTTGCCCGATGCGGATTACGCCGCTGTCTGCGACCGCCTCCAGGGCTTTGCCGGGCTGGATGCGCACGCTGGTCGTCCGTTCATCCATGTCAGCGAGGATGGCGCGGTTGGAATTGACCCACTGGTCGCGCGTGAAGAACGAAATCGACTCGTTGCCCAACACCAGGATGATGCCGATGGTTGTGAAGATCGACAGCAAGCCACAGGCGAATAGCGAAAGCTGGATGAGGGCTTCGTGCCACTTGAACCTGTGGCGCAGGTCGAGCGGTCCGGATGCTTGCTGGACGAGCTGCTCGGTGAAACGCGATCTGTCGTTATGGGGCATCGGGTCGCTCGTGTCGCTTGGCGCGGCCAGCCGGGGAGGCAAGCCTCAACGGGGATACGGTACCCGCACAGGATAGCGTATCCCTGCGATTTTGCCTATTGCGGCGGACCTATTCAGACGATTCTTCGTCTTCGTCCATGTCGTCCATGTGTTTGGCTTCATCATCCCGCAGATCAAGCGCCGCATCGCCGATTGGCAGCATATCATTGGCAATCCGCCAGTAGTCGACAGCGCCGGAGAAGGCGTAACTTGAAGCCGGGAAGTAGCCAACATCCACGACCTCGTCATTGACATAGGTCAGGTAGAAGTTGATGAAGGCGTTGACCTGGGCATTTTCTGCCATGATGCCGGCATCGCTGTAGATGTAGAGCGGGCGCGCCAGCGGGTAGCTGCCATCATCGGTGGTTTCGGCGTTGGCTTCGATGCCCTCGATGTTGAGGATGTTCAGCACATCGGCATTCTCTACATAGTAGGCATAGCCGAAGAAGCCGATGGCGTAGGGGCTGCCGGTGATGCCCTGCACCAGCACATTGTCATCCTCGGAAAGCTGGGGATTGGCGCTGAGGATGGGCTCTTCATCTTCGTCGAAGACTTCTTCGACAAAATAGTCGAATGTGCCGCTGTCGGTGCCGGGGATGAAGCGCTGGATGACTTCGGCGGGCCATTCGGCGCGGACATCTGCCCAGGTTTCGGCGCTGCTGAAGATCATCGCCAGCTCTTCGAGCGTGACATCGCTGACAAAGTCATTTTCGGCGGAGACGGTGACAGCCAAGGCATCGGTGCCGACGCGGAATTCGATCGGCTCGCGGCCGATAGCGGCGCAAGATTCGACTTCGCTGTCCTTGATGGCGCGCGAGGCATTGCTGATATCGGTTTCGCCCTCGACGCAGAAGCGCTCAAAACCGGCGCCCGAGCCAATGGAAGCGATCGACGGCGCAACGCCACCTTCGTCCGTCCACAATTCAGCCATGCGTTCGCTCAGCGGAAAAACGGTGGAGCTGCCAGCGGTGATGATGGAGCCATCGGCATGGTCGAGCGGGTCGACCTCGGGCAGCCCATGGTCGTGCGCCAGCGCGGGGACCAAAAGCAGGCTTGTGGCGAGCAAAATGGCGAGCAAGCGTACGGTTTTCATGTGATGCGTCCTCCATTTGACCAGAAGAATTTGTCGATGCGGGCGGCTCATCCACCCGTGAATCATGGTAGCTGGCAGTCTGTTAAAGAGGGCAGCGAGTAGGTTAAGCGGCAGCTATGATTTCATTAAGTGGCTGTGAGCGCCAGCCGACCAGCCCGTTTTGGTCGCGACCGATGTTTGCGTTACAATTCGCTAGTGCACAGTCGCTGGACAACCAGGCATGTTTCAGTACTTTCAACGGCGCATCCTGCAAGCCATCCCCACCTTCTTTGGTGTGACGATCTTGTCGTTCCTGATCATTTTGTCTGCGCCGGGCGATCCAGTCGCCATGATCACCTGGGGACCGAATATGCAAAGCGATACCAACGACGCCATGCGCCGCCAGCTGGGCTTGGACCAGCCGCCGCTGGTACAGTATGTGTATTGGCTGGTTGGCAACGACTGGACCTTGATCGACATTGATGGCGATGGTCTGGGTGAAACACCGGGCGAGCGCCTGGGTTTGCTGCGTGGCGACTTTGGCAAATCTATCAAAAACAAGCGCCCGGTCATGCAGCAGATTGCGCAGCGCATCCCGGCGACTTTGCGGCTGGGCGTTTCGGCGCTGGTGCTGGGGTACCTGCTGGGCGTGTCTCTGGGCGTGCTGGCGGCGGTCTTTCACCGAACCTGGGTCGATCAGGCCATTCGCATCATCTCGGTGCTTGGCAATGCGGTGCCGCAATTTTGGCTGGGCTTGCTGCTCATCATCATCTTCAGCGTTCAGCTCGACCTGTTGCCGATGAGCGGCATGCAGAATATCACGCGGCGCGGCGGCTTCGACCTGGCAGATGCGCTGCGGCACATGGTCTTGCCGGTCTTTGTCTTGTCGCTGAACTGGATCGCATTTATCTCGCGCTTTACCCGCACGCAGATTTTGGAAGTTTTGCAGCAGGATTATGTGCGCACCGCCTATGCCAAGGGCTTGCAGACGCGGGTGGTTTGGCTGCGGCATGCGTTGCGCAATGGCTTGCTGCCGGTGGCGACATTTCTCGGTCCATCCATCGGCACATTGCTGGCGGGCGCGGTGATTATCGAGCAGGTCTTCCAATGGCCCGGGCTGGGCAAGCTGATCATAGACGCCGTCTTTGCGCGGGATTATCCGGTGGTCATGGGTTCGGTGGTCATCGCCTCCGTCATGTTTATCGTGGGCGTCCTGCTGTCCGATATCATGTATGTGATCCTCGATCCGCGCATTCGCCTGGAGTGAGCCGCCCATGGGCAGCGAAGCCAAGATCGCCGAACTCAGCCAACTGGAAGACCGTCCGCGCTCGCGGTCTTTCTGGCGCGATGCATTTCAATTTATCCTGCGCGACCGCCTGACCATGTTGGCAATCGGCGTGCTGCTCGTCTTTACCATAATCTGTACGTTGATGCCCGTGGTGATCGAGCAAGTCTTCGAGCTGGATGTCAACAGCACCAGCATCCCCAACCGTTTTCGGCAGCCGGGGCAGGCTGGCTACCTGCTGGGCAGCGATCAACTGGGGCGCGACCAGTTGCTGCGCCTGATTTATGGCGGACGCGTCTCGTTGACCATCGCCTATCTGGCCAGTACCTTGACGGTCTTCATCGGCATTACTTTGGGTTTGCTGGCTGGCTATTATGGGCGCGGCATTGATGATGCAATCTCGTGGGCCATCAATACGCTCAGCGCGATCCCGCCGCTATTTCTGCTGTTGATCGCCTCGGCCGTCTGGGAGCCATCGACTGAGGTGCTGGTGGTGGTGCTGGCGGCGTTGGGCTGGGTGGGGACGAGCCGACTGGTGCGCGGAGAGGTGCTGTCGTTGAAAGAGCGGGATTATGTGTTGGCGGCGCGGGCCTTGGGCGCGAGCGACTTGCGCATTTTGGTCTCGCATATCTTGCCCAATGTGTTTTCCATTGTGATGGTCACTATGACCATCATCGCTGGCAATTTGATATTGATCGAATCGGGCTTGAGCTATTTGGGTGTGGGCATCCAGCCACCGACGCCGACCTGGGGCAACATGTTGACCGATTCGCGCAGCTACTTCGTGACAGGCGTGCACCTGGTCTTCACGCCGGGCATTCTGATTATGATTACCGTGTTGTGCTTCTACCTGGTGGGCGATGGCTTGCGCGATGCTTTGGATCCGCGCAGGTATCAGCAGTAAAGCCAAACCCCTCCCCAAAAATGAGGGAGGGGCTTACATAGACAGCTAATCGTTGGCAGAACACCTCTTCCCTCGCTCTGGGGAGAAGGGGTCCACAGCTGGGGATGAATAGCCCCCCTAGCCCTCAACCGTCCATTTGTGGATGTCGGCAGTGTAGCCATAGAACACCCAGAAGGCGGCTGGTTCGAAGCCAGACACGCGCGCGTTGGCTGTCTGCCAGATATTGGGCACGAATGACCAATCATAAGCCACATCTTCGTGGGCGATACGTTGGATCTCGCGGTAGAGTTCGCCACGCGCCGCGGTATCACAGCCTGGCACAGCCCGCGCCTGGTCGATCAAAGCGTCAATCTCTGGATTGACATAAGACGCCAGGTTGTTGCCGCTGCCGGGCACATCTTGCGGACCATAGAGCAAGGTCATGAAGTCGTTGGGGTCGGGCGCGCCACCCGTGCCGCCACTGTTGCTCATGGAAGTCGCGTCATACTTCTGCCCAAGATAAATGTCGCTGATGTAATTCGCCCATTCCACCTTTTCCAGCTGGACATCAAAGCCGATGTCTTTGAGTTGATCTTGGGCGACCAAGACATGCGTCTCGAACATCAGCAGGATATCGCTGTAGGAGATCAGGAATTCAAGGCGCTGGCCGTCTTTCTCGCGCACGCCATCGCCATCGCTGTCGACCCAACCCGCTTCTTCGAGGAGCTGCCTGGCCGCGTCAGGGTCATAAGGATAGGGCTGCAAGTCGTGGTTGTATGCCCAGCCAATCGCCGGGTTGACCGCGCCGATCAGCCTGGTGCCGCCATCGTCGCCGCCCATGGTCGCCAAGACATCGCCCTTGTTGTAGCCCATAGCCACCGCTTTGCGCACAGCCGGGTCGCTGAAGATGGGGTGTGGCACTTGCTCGACCGGGTTGCCATCTTCGTCATAGGCGCGTTCAGGATGGTTGGGGTCGACCCAGTTCAGCGACATGAACTTGACTGACATCTGCGGGTAGATCTCCCACTGCAAGTTGCTGGTATCGGGTATCTGGGTGAAGAGATCGCCGTGCAAATAGGTATAGTCGACTTCGCCCGCCTGGATGGATTGCAGCGCCACCGCTTGCTCTTTGATGTTGCGGTTGACCAGGTAGGGGATGCCGACATCGCCGCCCCACCAGTTCGGGTTGGCATGGTAGCTCTGGTACTCATCGGGCGCCCACTCGTCCAGAATATACGGACCGCCGCTGATGCCGACAGGTTCTGTGGAAACCATGTTGTCTTCGAAGTCGCTGAAGTCGGCGGCAAACAAATGTGATGGCAAGAAGCGAATGCCACCCAACTGGCTGAAAGCTGCGCAGTCCAGGTTGTTCAGCACCACTTCATAGGTTTTGTCGTCCACGACGCGAACTTCGTCGACCGCGGCGACTTCGTTCTCCTGGATAGACGCGACTTCATCCGACTTGATGGCATCGATGACGAACTTCATATCATGCGCAGAGATGGGCATGCCGTCCGACCAATTGGCGTCTTCGCGGATGTGGAAGGTATAGGTCAAGCCGTCTTCCGAGATTTCCCAACTGGTCAAGCCGGGCACGGGGGCGGATGTAGCCGAGTCAATCTCGTAAGGCTTGGGCCAGAGCACACTGAAAGCCTGGAAGGACGCGCCATCGCTGCTCATGGCCGGGTTGAATGTGCTGATGTTGCCGAAACCGCGAATGACGATGGTCTCGGCATCCTGCGACATCACCAGCGCCACCGATACAACCAGCAGCACGAGGAACAAAATCTTGAGAACTCTCATGGGAATCTCCTTTAGTCTGGCATGGATGTTGAGCCCCAGCGGGCTGCGACTCAACACGACTATATCAGCTTTGGAAAGGCAATGCGAAAAGCGCCAAAAATCACCCCCCTCAATCCCCCCGACAGGTCAGAGGGAGGCAAATCACGCGCGGATTCTGTCGTCATGTCGTGAGTCAGCTATCGAAACTCCCCTCTCCGACTCGTCGGGGAGGGACCGGGGGGTGGGGTTGAATTACCTGTCCTGCCCTCAGTCATTTTAGGGGCAAGGGCTGGGGGCTGGGGGAGCGGTTGCCAACCCCACTACAATCATCTGCCCCGCGCGAGCAGGCTACTCGTCTTCGCCCTCGCCCTCGCCACAGTCACCGCCTGTGATAGTCACCCAATCGCGGTGCACCCAGCCATCTTGCTCTTCGAATGTTACTTTGAAGAACTCGTCGCTGGCTTCAGAAGCGGTCAGCTCTGTTTCATACGGGATGATATTCAGCACGTCGCCCCATTCTTCGGCGCGCAGATTGACCATGTCGCGCGTGATCAACTGGCAGTCTTCCAGCGCCACAGGCCCAAACACCAGCTCGTTGGGGTCGGGCGTTGGCGTGGCTGGCTCTTGCCAGGGGTCGGCGCGCAGCAGCACAACGGTGCCTGGCGTCTCGATATAGGTGCAAGCCATGCCTTCGATATGTGGCGCGGCGGGCCAGGTTACGGCTTCGCGCGGCATGCCGGCCGCATCCAGGAAGACGAAATTGCCATTGCTGTAGTCGGTATGGCAAGCTGTCACGCCCCAGCCGACCTCGCTCCAGATATCGAGGGCGGTCAAAAAGCCCATCTCGACGATATGCGCGACACCAACTCCCGAAGCATCCACTTCGTTGGATTTGATGTCATCGCGGTCGCTGAAAAGCACCCAGCCTTTGACAGGCTCAACAGTCGGCATGGGCTGATCGGGCACGAGCGTCGGCGTGGGGATCGCTGTCGCTGCCGGCGCAGAGATGCGCGGTCCAGAGCCTTGCTGGTAAGTGGATTGCGCGCCCAGATCGCA
>JAJDZQ010000003.1 GCA_022824565.1 Anaerolineae bacterium
GCCACCACCGGCTGGCAAGGCGTCGACCCCTGCTGCACCTACCAGCTGTATGAGCCGCGTGGCACGGCGGTTTCGGAAGACTATACGGCGGTTGGCTTTGATGCGGACGATATGGAGCGCTACATCAACGCCTACGGCAGCAATGTCTATGACAAGCCGACTTCGGTAACCTACCTGCGCATTCCGGGCACCCTGGAATACATCCAGGAGACGCTGGATATCCGCTTGTCCGAGGCGATGACCGGACAATCATCGGCACAGGAAGCCCTGGATAACACCGCCGAAGATTGGGAAGAGATCACCGACGATCTCGATGTCGACAGCCAGCTGGAGATTTATCAGCAAGCGATTGGCTATATGGGCGGGATGTAACCCCCACCCCAAACCCCTCCCCCATAAAGAGGGAGGGGCTTTAGATGACTGCCGTAGCCGTTTACCCCCCTTCCCTCATTTTGGGGAAGGGGCTGGGGAATTGGACAAAAAGTCCCTCCCTCTTACATGGGGGAGGGATTTAGGGAGGGGGAATATGACCAACAACCGAGCCAAATACTTGTTCTTGATGCCCGGCGTCATCTGGATTTTGGCGTTTACGCTCTTCCCGCTGATTTATTCTTTCGGATTGAGCCTGACGAATTATCGGTTGGGGCGCAATCCCAAGTACATCGGCTTTGAGAATTATGCCGAGATCCTGGGCATCGGCGACGAAAAGATCGACAAAAAAGCGGTCAGCACCGCCAGCTTCAGCGCCTTCCTTTTCCTGGGCAGCACCGCCACCACGCTATTCTTCGGCACCTTCGTCGCCTGGGTTTTCAACCACAGTTTGCCATTTTTACGACAAATGCGAGCCATCGTGACCATGCCGCTATTCGCCGCGCCTATCGCCGTCGGCTGGCTGGGCGTGGTGATTTTCAACGAGCAGTCGGGACCGATCAACAATGTGCTTGAGGGCATTGGCTTGGGCCGCGTCAACTGGTTTATCGAACCCATGCCGGCCCGCCTGGCTGTGATGTTCACCGATGTCTGGCAGTGGACGCCCTTCGTATTTATCATCATCCTCGCTGCCATGCAATCGATCCCGGATGATCTCTACGAATCGGCACGTCTGGATACCAAGTCCAACTGGCAGTTGTTCAAGTCCATCACTTTTCCCATGATCGCGCCGGCTTTGGGCACGGTCATGCTGTTGCGCATGGTGGAGTCACTGAAGATCATCGATATCCCCTACAGCCTGACGCGCGGCGGTCCTGGCTCGGTCACGCAGACTTATGTGTATTACGCCTACGAGACGGGCCTGGTCGGCAGCTTCCAACTGGGCGAGGCAGCGGCGCTGGCTTATCTGCTGGTGATCGTGGCGATTGTAATTTCATCCATTTACTTCTATCGCGTGCGCGAGCGCTTCGAGTAAGGGCGAGCCGGTGAATCGCCCGCCGACAGGAGAAAAGTGATGACAGCGAATGCCAAGAACCTGCCGCTGACAGAATCCCGCAATGCGTTTTCTGGCAGGTCGATTCAAGACTATTTCATTATTTTTCTGGCGCTCACCTGCACCTTCATCGCTTTTTCGCCATTTGGATACGCCATCTTGACCTCGCTCAAGTCGGAGTGGAAGAGCGGCGAAATCATCCCCTTCATTCAATTCGAGCCCAACCTGCTCAACTGGCAGCAAGAGTTTGGCAGTGGCGGCGCGGAAACGATGAAAGCCTTGCGCAATAGTACGCTCATCTCCCTGGGCGCGACCATCGTGGCGACTACGTTGGGCACATTGGCGGGTTATGGCTTGGCGCGCTTCAAATATGGCATCGGCAACCGCAATTTGGTCTCCTGGTTTTTGTCGCAGCGCTTCTTGCCGCCGGTCGCCACTTTGATTCCTTTTGTCTTGATGTTCCGTGACCTGAAGCTGCTGGACACCTTGCCGGGCATGGTCATCGTCAACGCCACCTTTACATTGCCTTTCGCCGTGTTGATCATGCGCGACTACTTCGCCGATCTGCCGCCAGAAATGCGCGAAGCTGCGCTGGTGGATGGCGCCACCGAGTTCACCACATTTTTGCGCATCGCCCTGCCTTTGGCGCGGCCAGCCCTGGTCGCCTCGACATTGATTTGCTTCGCCTTCGCCTGGAACGAGTTCTTGTTCGCCAGTGTGCTCGCCAACCGCAATTGGAAGCCCTACCCGATGCTGGTGGCCGGCAGCGATACCGTACGCGGCATCGATTTCGGCTTCGTGACGACGCGCATGCTCATCGCGGTGACCGTACCGGTTATCCTGTCGTTGATGGTGCAGCGCTTCATCGTGCGTGGCTTGACCTTCGGCGCGGTGAAAGGCTAAGCCGAGATTCCATTGTTGCAGGGGCGAGGCGCAAAGCTCGCCCGGAATGCCCTAAGCCTGCAGCCAGCTACGCAAGCCCGGCAGCGCCTGCCCGCCGATGAGCCGAATGCCATGCGCAGAATCCGCGACTCCGTGTGGCGTGCCCAGCTCGATCCGTTGCGCGCCCGCGTCAAAGAGCCGCTCGCATTGCTTGATGATATCTGCCACATCGCCAGCAAAAGCGAATCGATCCAGCATATCGTCGGAGATCAGCCGCGCCGCGCCGTCTGAATCGCCCGCTGCCACCAGCGCCGCCACCCGCTGCATCAATGCTGGCTCGATTTCTGTTGTTGGGTCAAGCTGCGACACGATAGGCATGTAGAGCGCCACCGCTCTTCTGGCGGCGAACCGCGCTGCGCCACGATCTTCGTCCACCACCGATACCGCGCCAATTACTATGTTGACCGTGCCCCGCGCCCGGTTTGCGCGCTCCTCGCCCCGGGCGATCTGCTTCGCCAGCCAGGCAATCAGCGCCGGATTCGCCGAGCCGCCGATTTTGACCTCGTCCGCCAGTTCGCCAGCCAGCGCCGCCAGCTTCGTCCCCCAGGTGCCGATCTGCAGCGGGATGCGCCCCTCGGGCAGGGGATACGGCGCGCGCACATGCTTGGCAATTTGGAAGACGCGCCCTTGCATGCCAGCCGATTTGCCCGCCAACAGCTTGCGGATGATGCCGATGCTTTCGCGCATGGCAGCCAGCGGGGGCTGCAACTCGTTGATGCCATGGTCGGCCAGCCAACCGCCGCGCACCAGCCCCAGATACGTGCCCGCCCGCGCCACATCAGCCAGCAGCGCCGCCCCAGCCGCGATGTCCAGCGGGTGCATGCGCGATGGCGGGATGCCAGCCGGACCGATGCGCGCCCGCCCAATATAAGGCGCCATCAGCAACAAGGGACCGAAACTGGGATGATAAGGCGCATCGCAATAGACGGTGACGGCGTCAAAGGCGTAGTCATCGACCAGCTTTGCCAGCGCGATATAGTCGGCTGCGCGCTTGTCGGTCTGGAAGGCGATGGAGATTTCGCGATTTTTCATGTCAAGCGCCCTAGAGACCTCGAGCCAGGTGGTTACGACTATCAAGCCCCCCGCCCCCAAAATGAGGGTGGGACTGCAAGACTGCTGTCATCGCAAAGAACTCCCCTTCCATTGTTCTGGGGGGAATGCGCCCTTGCCTAGGGACAAATCGACTCGCAGCCAGCATTTTCGCCAATCCCCCCGACCCAGCAGGGGATCAAGAGCCGCCGAAGATACTCAGCGGCATGTGAAAGCTGACGATCCAGTTGGGCGCATCGACAATCTCGCTGATTTTGAGGTCGCCAGCCACGCTGCATAGGCAATAGGCTTGGCTTTCGGTCAGGCTGCGGTTTTTCACCAGCCATTCGATCATGTAGCGCACAGCGTTCTTGGCGTTCTGCATCAAGTCGGGTCCATGCGCGGTGGTGATGTGCCAGCCGGCGCTGTCGGTCTTTGTCATGGGGCTGGGCCGCCGCAACTGCAATTCGCGCACAGCCAGCTCGCGCCGCAAGTTGAAGCGCATGGTCATGGTCATGGGCGATTCGATGCCGGTGCCGCAGACCTCGCCCTGGCCTTGCGCCGCATGACAATCGCCAGTGGCAAAGAGCGCGCCATCCGCCAGCACGGGCAGCCAGAAGACACTGCCCACGACCAGATCGCGGATATCGACATTGCCGCCATTTTGTCGCGGGGGGACGGTGTTCAGACGTCCCGGTTCGGCCGGCGCAACGCCAACACAGCCGGGAAATGGCTCGAAAGGCAACACGATATCGCCCAGGCCAAAGTGGCAATGCTCGCCCGCCAACTGCCAATGGTGGATGTAGGCGAAGTCAAAGTCGTCTTGCAGCAAGCCGAAGCCGGGGATATGCCCCGTCCAGCCCCAGCCCTTGTGCTGCATATCCAGAATCTCGACTTCCAATGTGTCGCCGACTTTCGCGCCGTCAATGGCGATGGAGCCGGTCAGCGCATGCACCAGGCTGAAGTCGATGTTGGCCAGGTCGTCGTCGCTGGAATCGGGGGAAAGCTGTCCGACGGGTTCGGCGCATTCAATGACGACCGTGTCGCCAGGCGCGATGGTCAGCCGCGGCGTGACAGAATTGTCCCAGAATGGTTGGGTGATGCTGTCGTCGAGATAATGTTCAGCCATGTCAAGCTCCTTGGTGGGAATGCCACAGAGGCACAGAGGCACAGAGAAAGAAATGAAGGGAATCAGTTGGCAAATCGGCGGACACCTCTTGTAAGAACAGCTTCTTTGAAGTTTATCAGCAAACCAACAGGCAGCCCTGTCATTTTCAGATAAGCGATCAACTGCGCTTCGTGCACAGGCAGCAGACTTGCCACCGCTTTCAACTCCAGCACGACGCTGTTTTCAACAATAACATCCGCAAAGAATTCGCCGATCGCGTGTCCTTTGTAAGTTAAGTTGATCTGTCGTTGGCGTTCGTATTGAAGCTGGCGCAGCCCCAATTCAATGCAAAGCGCCGTTTCGTATACCCTTTCAAGCAGTCGCGGTGCAAGCGCCTTGTGCACCTCAATTGCCGCGCCAATAATCTCGAAGGTCAGCGGATCTGACCGGGCAACCATGCGCATGTAAACCTTTTGCGCCCGCACCTACCTGTCCTGCCTTTCTCTGTGTCTCTGTGTCTCTGTGGCAATCTTAATTCAGGTTTCTAGCAAATCCAGCGCATCCCAGCTGCCGTCGGCGCGCGCTGCGACACGCTGCCCGGTCAGCCCGCTGCCAGTCTGCCGCGCCAGGTACACAAATGCCGGTGCCAGCAGGGCGGGGTCTACCCAGCGGCTCTTCAGGTCTTCTGTGTAATTGGCATCCGACATCGGCGTGTTGATGGGCGCGCCCGGCGTGGCTGCATTGACGGCGATATTGAGATCTTTCCCTTCGAGCGCCAGACACTTCGTCAA
The DNA here is from genome assembly GCA_022824565.1 of Anaerolineae bacterium. Classification (GTDB taxonomy): domain Bacteria; phylum Chloroflexota; class Anaerolineae; order Aggregatilineales; family Phototrophicaceae; genus UBA6055. The sequence goes on from JAJDZQ010000003.1 coordinate 5,294, forward strand.
GCCTTCGATGCCATGTTTGCCGGGATTATAGGCGACTTCTTCAATGAAGCCTTTGTAGCCCGATCCGGACGACAAGTAGACGATGCTGCCCGCCCCCGCGTCGATCATGGGCTGCCAGCAAGCTTTGCTCAGGATGAATGCCGCTTGCAAGATGATGTTGATTTCGTGCTGCCACTGCGCAAATGTGATCTGCTGCATGCTGCGCGTGATGAGCAAGGCGGCATTGTGCACCAACACACGCGGCGCTGCAAATCGCTGCAAGGCGGCATCGATGGCGGCTTGAGTCGGCTCGGCTTGCGAAAGGTCGCAGGGCAATGCCAGTGTTTCTGCGCCCAGGTCCGCCAGCTCGTCACAGACTTGCGCAAGCAATTCGCCGCGGATATCCAGCAAAGCCAGGTTCATGCCTTCGCAAGCATAGGCTTTGGCAATTGCCTTGCCCAGTCCCTGCGCCGCGCCCGTGATGATAGCTGTCTGCCCACGCAAATCGTCAGTTTTGGTCATACGCCGCCTCGTCGCAATTTCTCATCTACAAGCCCCCACAAGCCAAGCAAACGCGGATCAATAAAGGTCGCGCATCCAGTCGCCCAGCACATTCAACGAAACCACCGTAAACAGGCTCGCCAGGCACTGAAGCCCCTATCCTTCATTTGGGGGGGGTTAAGCAGGCGGCTGGGCGATGTATTGTTGCAGCAGCGCCACAAACTCCGCGCCAGCCAGCGGCAGCTCCACCGGCAGGCCTTTGTGCGCGGACAAAATGATGGCATTGTTCAGAGCGACCGAGTTCAGCCCCTCGTGAGCCGGCGCAATCAGAGGCTCGCCGCGCAATATCGCGTCCGCGAAGTTCTCGATGACAAATTCGTGCCCGTGCGTGCCATGGTGGTCAAAGTCGACAAGCTCGCGCGTCATGGGCACACTCTCGAAGCCAGCCTGCGCTTCTGCGATCTGCTTTCGTGATGACCAGGCATTGCGGAAAAAAACCAATTCGCCCTGTTCATAAATCAACTTGCCATGTTCACCGACGATCTCCAGCCGGTTGCTACCTGGCGATTCGCCTGTGGTGGTGATGAAATGCCCGACCATGCCATTGTCATGCTCAAAGTAGGCTGTAACTTCGTCTTCGACTTCGATGCGGTGGTGCTTGCCAAAGCTGACGAAGCCCTGCACGCGCGCTGGCAAACCGACCATCCACTGGTACAAGTCCAGGTTATGCGGACACTGATTCATCAGCACGCCGCCGCCTTCGCCCTGCCATGTCGCCCGCCAGCCGCCGCTGTCATAATAGTGCTGCGTGCGAAACCAGTCGGTCACGATCCAGGTGGTGCGGATGAGCGCGCCCAGCTCGCCAGCATCGAGAATGGCTTTGATCTTGCGCCAAAAGCCCCAGGTGCGTTGCATGAACATGGCGGCGAAGACCAGCTCGGGATGCTGCTGCCGGGCTGCCCGCCAACCGTCTATCATGCGCTGGGCAGCTTGCACATGCACGGCGATAGGCTTTTCTACCAGCACATGGATGCCGCGCTGGAAAGCCGCCAGACTCATGGGCAGGTGGTCAAAATGCGGCGTGGCGATGATGACGCCGTCCAACTGGCTTTCGTCCAGCATGCGCGTGAAGTCGCTGTAACGGGCGACATCGTCGGGCGCTTCGCAATCTTCCAGACTGTGCGCGTTGTGGTCGCAGATAGCCCCCAGGCGGGCATTGGGCAGCGCCAACACATGCCGTACATGCGCCCTCCCCATATTGCCGATGCCGACAATGCCGATGTTGACAGGTGTCATGGACATGCATGCTCCTTGCGCCGCCTCGCTTCCCACAACAAGCCGAAAGGCGGAGAAGCGCAACCTGCGTCTCTGTGCAGAACGGTTACGACTCGCTCGGGTTTGTTGCTTTGGCAGGGTTTTTGCCGCGGCGCGACCTGGCGATATCACTGCCCAGCCAGCCCAGCCCCAGCAGCGCCAGCCCCAACCCGCCGATGATCATCATGTTGTACTGTTCAGCCACCTGGCGACGCCGCTCGATATCCGCCGACATCAAACTATAGCCCGCTTCGGCATCGTCGACTTGCACCGCTTCGCCACTTTCGCGGATTTGCGCCGCAGGATTTTCCGCCAACTGGTTGGACAGCTCGACATAACGCAGCGCAGCAAATGCCGCCAGCAAGACTCCAACCAGCATCGCGCTGAAAAGCAGCTTGTCGATGAGCGCGCCGGCCGGGAATCTGGTCATGGCTTTCCCCCATGTGACGCGCATGTTGTCGCTCGCGCCGCGATTCTCTACAATAGCTGAAGGTTCATACATTGTACGGATTCTGTTGATGACTCGCAACAGCCTTTCTGTCGGCATGGTGGGCAGCAGTTGGTGGGCGGACGCCATGCACCTGCCCGCGCTGGCCAGCCATCCCCGTGTCCGCACCACGGCGATCTGTGGGCGCAGCCGCCAACGCGCCGAAGCCATGGCGAAAACCTGGGGCATTCCACAGGTCTATACCGATTATGCCGAGATGATCGACCAAGCCAATTTGGACGCGGTCGTCATCGCCACGCCCAACAACACGCACTACCCGATCACCATGCGCGCACTGCGGCGGGGGCTGCATGTGCTCTGCGAAAAACCCATCGCCCTGACATATGCCCAGGCGCGGGAAATGGCGCAGACAGCCGCCAAAGCCAATCTCAAATCGCTCGTGCCTTTCACTTACAGCTTTATGCCCACTGCCCGCTACCTCAAGGAGTTGATCGATAGCGGCTATATCGGCGCGCCCTATCATCTGAACATGCGCTATTACACCGGCTTCGCGCGGGATGGCGACTATCTTTGGCGCTTCGACAAACGGATCGCCGGCAACGGCATTTTGGGAGATCTGGGCTCCCACTTTTTGTATATCGCCGAGTGGCTCTATGGCGAAGTTCGGGCATTGACCTGCCGCCTCAGCCATATCGTGCCGCGCACAGAAACCGATCCAACTGGCGAGGTCTATCCGGTCGGCGACGACAGCTGCATGCTGACACTGGAATTCGCCAATGGTGCCATGGGCATGATCCACTGCACAGCGCTGTGTTATGAAGACACGCCTTTTGGACAGACGCACCACATGGAGTTTCATGGCGCAGACGGCACGCTCTACAGCCACACCGACTGGGACACCGTGCAGCAGGTCAAGGGCGCGCGGGTCGGCGAGGGACCCGTGCGAGACTTGCCGATCCCCGCACACATTTGGGGCGATGCGCGGCGCGACACGGTGCACAACACCTACCGCGATATGTTCCGCAGTGAAGATTTCATGATCCGCGGCTTCATCAACAGCATCCTGCACGACCGGCCTCTACAGCCCAACCTCGCAGATGGCGCGCGCATTCAAAGGCTGCTGGAGGCGGCTGAGCGAAGCCACGAAGCGGGCAGGCGGATCGAAGTGAATAGCATTGCCTAGAGAAAGACAAACACAACCGCAGCACGGTGAATACAATTCTGTAATACCTAAACACAGAGTACACAGAGTACACAGAGTACACAGAGGGCACAGAGGTTACTACTGAGATGATGGAAATGGCTGGCGATATGCTGCCAGTACAAAGAAATCTTGATCTCGCAGATCGCGCTCCACCCCTGACCTGTCGGCGGGGAGTGAGAGCGAGGGGGATGATTGTTGCCTAGCTTGCTTACATTGAAAAAGGCTGCCTAGAGATGCGCTTGAAAGGCAAGGTTGCGCTGGTCACTGGCGCGGCGCGGGGGATTGGGCGAGGCATCGCCATGCGCTTTGCCGCAGAAGGCGCTTGTGTCGGCATCCTGGATCTGGACGAAACCGCCTGTCGGATGGTGGTCGCTGCGGCGCGTTCCAACGGTGGCGAAGCAATCGTCCTGCCCGCCGATATCAGCCAGCCGGCGCAGGTGAACATCGCCTTGGCCACGTTGCGCGAGCGCTTTGGAGCGATAGATGTCCTGGTCAACAATGCCGCTGTGATGCCGGCCGGCGCCATCCACGAAACCAGCCCCGACGACTTTGACCGCTGCCTGGCTGTCAATCTGCGCGGGACCTTTCTCGTCAGCCGCGGCGTCATACCTGGCATGCTGGCGCTGGGCGAGGGCAGCATCATCCACATCGCCAGCGTGACGGGCCTGTTGGGATTGCCGGGCATCGCCGCCTATAGCATGACCAAAGGCGCGCTGATCGCCCTGACGCGAGCGATGTCCACCGATTATGCGGCGCGCGGCATCCGCGTCAACAGCATCTCGCCTGGCACCATCGACTCGCCTATGCTGCACGACTTTCTGGCTGCGCAGAGCGACCCCGACTCGCTTCGCCAAGAGTTCGACCAGATGCACCCGATCGGGCGCGTCGGCACGATAGCGGAAGTGGCGAATGTCTGCCTGTTCCTGGCCTCGGACGAAGCCAGCTTTGTGACGGGCGCGAATTATACAGTCGATGGCGGCCTCAGCGTCAAAGGCGAGCAACCGCAGGATTAGCAGGCGCCACAGAAATGAAACCGACAAAGTGGCGCGCGTATTTATCGACACAGAGAATACAGAGGGCACAGAGGGCACAGAGGTAAGACCAACGAAGTAATGCCACAATATAAAGGAACGTCGTAGGGGCGACACTTGTCTCGCCCAAATGTACAATGACGACATAGTGGGCGAGACAAGTCTCGCCCCTACAGATTACGAATCAGAATAGCATCGCTCAATTACGCATTACTTGCTTAGTTTTGCGGAGACAAAATTGGAGACCATAGATGAAAACCGACGCGCCACTCCTCATTCGCTATCATCAGCCGGCGGCCGGCCCGGGCCTGGGCATATTGCGTGACGAGACCGTGCACGATATCAGCCACTGTTTCCCGAGTCTGGCGAGCTTTTTCCGCGATTCGGTCCATGATGTCGCTGGGGTGATCGCCGCAGCAGAGCGCGCCGCTGATTCGTCCAGGCGTCGCTTTTCTGCCAGCGACCTGGACAACCCGCCCGCGTCCGCCGTCCCGCATTGGTTGCCGCCGCTGGACGAGCAGGAAGTGTGGGCGGCCGGCGTCACCTACATACGCAGCCGCGAAGCCCGCCAGGAAGAAGCCAGCGATGGCGGCGATGTCTATGCCCGCGTGTACGATGCGCCGCGCCCGGAAATCTTCTACAAAGCCAGCGCCAAAAACACAGTCGGACACCTCGACAAGGTCGGCATTCGCAGCGATTCGGCCTGGAATGTGCCCGAACCGGAATTGGGCTTGGTCATCAACCCGGCCATGGAATTGCTGGGTTTCACAATCGGCAATGACATGAGCAGCCGCGATATCGAAGGCGCAAACCCGCTTTATCTGCCGCAAGCCAAGTTGTATACCGCCTCTTGCGCCTTGGGTCCTGGCATCTTGCTGGCGCCATCCAGTCAGTGGCTGGATACCAGCATCCGCCTGGATATCTCGCGCAAGGGCGAAGCGGTCTTCTGCGGCGCGATTTCCACCGACCAGATCAAACGCAGCATCGCCGAGCTGATCGACTATCTGGGGCGCAGCAACAGCTATGCGCAGGGCGTCTTTCTG
>JAJDZQ010000012.1 GCA_022824565.1 Anaerolineae bacterium
GCGCCTGCTGCCAATGCCGATTGGTACGCGGCCAGCTGCCGGTCGGAGCTGGTGCCTTTTTCCAGGATTTCGTGCACATATTCGACTTCGGCGCGTGAACCCAGATCGTCTACAACATCATCAATCAGCTCCAGCAGCTCGTGCGCCAAAGCGCGCATGGGCACAGCTTCTCGCTTGCCATAGTCGACCAAGCTGCCCTCCAAACCCCAACGCACGGCGCGCCATTTATTCTCGGCGATCAGCTCGTTGGGATAGATGCGCCAGCTGAGATTCTGGTTGCGCAGTTGGATCAATTTGGCGACCAGGGCTTGCACCAGCGCGACGATGGTAACCGCTTCGTCGACTGTCGTGCATATATCGCAGACGCGCACCTCCAGGGTGCCAAAGTCTTCGTGCGGGCGGCTGTCCCACCAGATTTTCGTGTAGTCCGCTTTGCCATCTTTGCGCCCCTTGCCCAATGTGCCCACCTGTCCAAATGTCTCGATGAGGCGGCTGTATTCGCTGAACGAGGCGAAGATGGGCGGGATGCCTGTGCGCGGCAGGTCTTCAAAGATGATGCTGCGGTAACTCTTTAGACCTGTCGGATGCCCGTGCCAGAAGGGTGAACTGGTCGTCAGAGCCAGCAGATGCGGCAAAAAGTAGCGCAATTGATTTTGGATATCGACCAGCAAGTCGAGCTGGGGCGGCGTCGTGCCAAATCCGACATGCACATGCATGCCAAAGATCAGCATCTGCCGCGCCACCTCTTGCATGTAATCCTTGAGGTCGTCGTAACGTTCGCCCTGGTTCGCCAGTTGCTCTTCCCATTTCGAAAAAGGATGTGTGCTGGCGGCGACAATGGCATAACCGTGCCGGGTAGCGACCTTGTCCACAGCGCTGCGCAAGCGGATCAACTCCCCGCGCACTTCTTGCACATTTTGACAGATGGCGCTGCCGATCTCGATCTGCGATTGCATGAACTCTGGCTTGACCTGCTCGCCGATCTGGCGCAAGCCTTCATCGTGCAGCAATTGCTGGACAGCCGCCGCCAGGTCGCCCGTTTTGGGGTCGATCAGTTGATATTCCTCTTCGATACCCAGGGTCATTGGCGCTGAATGCATGACCTCACCTCACGCAACACCTATTGTTCACAGGCAGACGATTCTAACACAAGCTTGTGCAGAACCATAAATCTTAACGATGCCCTAAAGATGAAATGCGCAATCTGCATAAAACGACCGACAATCGCCAAATCAGCGCGGCAGGGGCCAGTCTCGCACTTCGCAACGTTGCGCCCAAGCCTCGTACAAGCGGCTCATCGCGCTTATCCGTTGCGCCTCGCCAGCGCACAGGTTATTCAGCTCGGTCCGGTCTTCGGTCATATTGTAAAGCTCCCAAGCGCCCGGATGCTTGCTGACCAACTTCCACTCCCCGATGCGGATGGCGCGGTTGCCCTCGTGTTCCCAATAGAGCGGTTTTTCGCGCTGCCAATGCGGGTCGTCCAGCGCCGGCAAGAAGCTTTGGCCTTCGACAGGCTGGATGCCAGCGCCATTGTATTCGCGCGGATAGGCGGCGTCAGCCAGCTCGGCAACTGTCGGCAGCACATCAATGAACTGGATCGGGCTGTGAATGACACAGGGCGTTTGGATCATGGCGGGAAAATGCACGACGCATGGCGAAGATATGCCGCCTTCATGCACCCAGTGCTTGTACAGACGGAAGGGTGAATTGGAGGCATTCGCCCAGGGCAGGTCGTAGCTCATATAGGTATCGGCAGGTCCCGGTCGCAGGTCGCGGCGGTTGCCAATGCGCACGGGGCGTCCATCGGGCAGATTGGGCACATAGGAGTTGATCCAGCCGTCTTCCGCCAGGTATTCTGCGCAACCGCCATTGTCGGACAAAAAGATGATCATGGTGTTTTCGGTGATGCCCAGATCGTCGAGCCGCGTCAAAATCTTGCCGATGCCTTGGTCCATGCGGTCGATCATGGCTGCATAGGTCGCCATGCGCAGGTCTTCCCAATCGCTGTTTTTCTCGTCTGCCCAGGCCGGCGCTTCGTCAGCGCGCGGCGAGATGCTCCAGACCGGATCGAGCAGCCCCAGGCTGTTGAGTTCTTCATGACGATTTTGCCGCAACGTGTCCCAGCCTGCGCGGTACTTGCCTGCGTATTTGGCGATATCGTCCGGCCGGGCATGCAGGGGCCAATGCGGCGCGGTATAGGCGACATGCAAAAAGAAGGGCAGCTCGTCGGCGTGGGCTTCGTCAATCATGTCCACGGCTTGGTCGCTGATGGCATCGGTGTAATAGAAGCTGTCCGGCAGGTCGTCCAGGAACTCACCATCCTGCATCAGAGCGTGCGGCTGAAAGAAGCTGCCAGCGCCAGCCAAAGTGCCAAAGAAGCGATCGAAACCGCGTTGCGTCGGCGTGGGATAACCTGGCTCGCCCGGCTTCCAGTCCTGCGCAGCGCGCGCAGCATATTCTCCGCCCGTGTGCCACTTGCCGCTCATCAGGGTGCGATAGCCCGCGCCCTTTAGCACCTCGGCGATCGTGACCGCATCATCACGCAGATAGCCTTGATAGGCGCGTGTGCCACGATTCTGCACCATGTGGCCCACGCCAGCCTGCTGTGGATGCAAGCCGGTCAACAGCGCCGCGCGGGATGGACAGCAACGGGCGAAGCTGTACATCTGCGAGAAGCGCGCCCCGCCGCTCGCCAGGCGATCCAGGTTGGGCGTGGCGATCTCTGAGCCAAAGCAGCCGATATCGGAGAAACCCATATCGTCAGCCAGGATAAGAACAAAGTTTGGTCGGGGCATACGCGCCTTTGTCGAGCTTGTGCAATGCGCGCATTGTAACGAGGCGGCGGGTCGGATTCAAATAACGACCCGTGAGCCACAGAACAAGAGCAAAGTGTGTCGTGCAGGAGCTAGCGCAGAGGGTGATGCAAGCGGCGAACCATCAAGGATGCCCGTCCCTTCCCCGCAGGTTGCGCTTCTCCTCGACCTGTTGGGCTGAGGAAAGGACATGTTTCATTCTACCCCATCCCCAGCCCTTCCCCAAAGAGACAGCGTAGGGGCGAGGCGGCGACTCGCCCATGTAACCCCTCCCCCAGCCCCTCCCCGACGAGTCAGGGAGGGGAGTCAAGGTATGTGCCTCCCCCTGACCGGTCGGGGCGACTGAGGGGGGGTAAAAGTTCGACCTCTGTGGTTAAATATCCTCAAAACAGTTCAGGATAGGTCCACCATGATCATCAGCGCATTTGGCGATGAAACCGCCAGCGACTTTGCAGAGCAGTTGCGCATCTTGACCGATTTGCATATCCGCCACATTGATGTGCGGGCGGCCTGGGCTGTCAATTGCAGCCTGTTCACCGACCAGCACATCGCGCGCATCGGGTCGCTTTGCCAGGCGCATGCTGTGCAAGTGGCCTGCATGGGCAGCCCAATCGGCAAGTCGCCAATTGACGCCGACATCGCCATTGAAAGCGAGCGGCTCAAGGCGGTCGGCGCAACCGCCCGGGCCTTGGGCACGCGCAATATCCGCATCTTCAGCTTCTATCCCACTGGCGCGCACGATTCTGCCGCGCTGCAGCAGTCAATTGACCGGCTGGGCGCGCTGACCGAGATCGCCGCCGAGCACGACTTGCAACTGCTGCTGGAGAACGAGAAAGGCGTAGTGGGCGACCTGCCCGAGCGCTGCCTGGTCCTGATGCAAGCGATCGAATCGCCGCATTTTCGCTTCATTTGGGATCCCGCCAATTTCGTGCAGTGCGGCGCGGCGCGGCATGTCGACCAGTGGTGGGATGTTCTGCACTCCTACATTGGCTACATTCACATCAAAGATGCCAAACTGCCCAAGAGCGTGGATGGCGAAGAACGGTCGCAGGTGACTGTGGCTGGCGCTGGCGATGGACAAGTGGCGCAGTTGCTGGCGCGTCTGCGCGATTGGGGCTATGCCGATGTGCTGTCTTTGGAGCCGCACCTGCTGGAAGCAAAACATTCCAGTGGCTTCAGCGGCGCCGAGGGCATGGCTATGGCAGTGGCCGCCCTGCGCGAATTGATGCGCGAGGCTGGCATCGCCGAGGGCTAGGCGCGGCGATCACCATACACAGATCTAAGACCAATACGGTTATGAAAGAACTGATCCACCGAGCACACCGAGCTGAATGAGTACACCGAATGATTAAAACCTCTGTGCCCTCTGTGTTCTCTGTGTTCTCTGTGTTCTCTGGGTCAAAAAATGCGCAATACTGGGCAGGCTTTAGCGAGAACATACGAGGAGACCGCCATGCACCCTGAAATCGCGCGCTTCTGGGAGTTAAACCGCATGTACACTGGGCTGCGCGACAAGCTCTTCGACCATATCACCGATGCCGATCTGGCTTTCACGCCGGGTGGCAACAACCCCACGCTGGGCTGGCTCTGCCGAGAATTGGGCGAAGTGCAGCAAGCCTATGCGCAGTCCTTCCACAATTTCAAAGTCGATTTCAGTTGGCGCAGCGACGATGATCGCTACTTGCGCAGCACAGCCGCCCTGCGGGAATGGTACGCCCAACTGGATGCCGAGCTGGAAGCGGCGCTGTGTTCGATCACAGAGCTTGACATGCGCGACAAACAGATGGACCGCGACGGCTATGAGGTCGAATTGCCCATCAGCCTCGACATATTTCGCGAGGCGCTGCTGATTTTCTATGGCAAGGTAAGCGTCTATATGAAGGCGATGGGCGTGCAGCAGCAAGGCATGTGGAAAGACTGGATCGGCTGAGCGCGCTTTTGCCCTGCAAATCGCCCGCCCCCTGCATTATGATTGCGGCAACTTGCCCAGCGGGACGGGAATGAGCCCATGCACAACTCCGTTGACGACTTGCAGCAGGCACTCAGCCAGCACGATTACATCGCCGAGCGCGGCTTGTCGGTGGCTATTTATCTGGCGCTGAAGACGGGCAAACCACTCTTTTTGGAAGGCGATGCCGGCGTCGGCAAAACAGAAATCGCCAAAGTGCTGGCTGCCATGCTGGACGCGCAGTTGATCCGCTTGCAGTGTTATGAGGGCCTCGACATCAACACCGCCGTCTACGAGTGGAATTATGCCGGGCAGATCTTGCACCTGCGGCTGATTGAGCGCGAGGGATTGTCGCGCCAAGACATGGAAAGCGAGCTGTTTTCGCCGCGCTTCTTGCTCAAGCGGCCCCTGCTGCAAGCCATTGAACAAAGCCACAACGGCGCTGCGCCTGTCTTGCTCATTGACGAGCTCGACCGCAGCGACGAAGAATTCGAAGCCTTCTTGCTGGAGCTGCTTTCCGACTTTCAAATCACCATCCCCGAGCTGGGCACACTGAAGGCTGCGCAGCCGCCCGTGGTTATCGTCACCTCCAACCGCACGCGCGAGATTCACGATGCCCTAAAGCGGCGCTGCCTGTACTTCTGGATCGACTATCCGCAATTTCAAAAAGAGCTGGAGATCGTAGAGCGAAAAGCCCCCGATGTGGCGCCAATGCTGGCTCGGCAGATCACCGCCTTCATCCAGGATATGCGTTCGCTGGAGCTCTTCAAACGCCCGGGCATCGCCGAGACCTTGGATTGGACAGCCGCTTTGATCGCGCTTGACCAAAGCGAGCTGTCGCTGGAAGCCGTGCAAGATACCTTGGGCGTCATATTGAAATACCAGGACGATGTCGAAATGCTGGATGCCACCACCATCCAGAATATGATCGAACGGGCGCGCGTCGAAGCGCAACGGGCCAGTTGAGCTGCCGCCCAGTGAACCCCCTTCGGTTTCCCCGACAGGCAGGGCAGGTTTGCAGGGGCGCGCATGTGAGGGTCTACCCCACTCCCGAAGCATCAGGGAGAGAGAGCGCCTTTAGAGAAGACGAATTCTGATGCTCGATTGCTTACAGATGAGCAATAATCACACAAGTTATTCGACGAGTCACCTTTCTCCATTGACATGGGGAGGGGATAGCAAAAACTGACCTGTCCTCAGGGCAATAGGCGCATGTCACAAAATCCCTCAGCAAATGGTCCCATCCAGAGTCTCTTCCTTGGTCCAGCCGAAGCGCCTGTCGATTATCGCGGCGGCAAGCTGGTGCACAACCTGATTCTGTTTGGACGGGTGTGCCGGGCGCTGGGCATGGGAGTCACGCCCAACCGCATGATGGAAGTGGCGCGGGCTTTGGCGCACATCCAGCTGGGGCGCAAGCAAGACTTTTATTTTGCCCTGCGCGCCCACCTGGTCACCCGCCGCAGAGACATCGCCTATTTTGACGAAGCGTTCGATTTGTTCTGGCGTCGTCCCGCCGATGGCTTCACCACGCTCAATCTGCAATCGCTTGGCGAAGAACGTCGCAAGCGCCAGACGCAATTCCTGCCGCCGCTGGATGCCACGCCCAGCGAAAATGGCGCCGATGCCGACTCGATCGACTCCAGCATGATCGCCCTGGTGCCGACCTATAGCCAGCAAGAGCGCCTGCGCAATAAAGACTTCGCCGATATGAGCGCCGACGAGCTGGAGCTGGCGAAGCGCGCTATCGCCAAAATGCCCGATTCGCTGGGCATGCGCCGCACCCGCCGCTTCGAAAATGGCCAGGGACGACAGATTAATCTGCGCCGCCTGGTGAAAGATATGATCCGCAAGCAAGGCGATGTCGCGCGGTTGCCCACCCACCGGCACAAAGAAAAGCCGCGTCCGGTCGTGCTACTCTGCGATATCAGCGGCAGCATGGAACGTTACACGCGCGTTTTGTTGCACTTCATGCACACCCTGGCGGGCTCGCTTTATCAGGTCGAGTCATTTGTCTACAGCACCGATATCACACGCATCACGCGGCAGATTCGCCAGAAGAATGTCGATGATGCCCTGGCGGATATCGGCGCGACCGTGCTGCAATGGGGCGGCGGCACCATGACCGGCGAATGCATGCACCGCTTCAACTGGCGCTGGTCGCGGCGGGTGCTGGGGCGGGGCGCGGTCGTCTTGCTGATCACCGATGGCTGGGACCGTGGCGATATCCCGCTGCTGCACAAAGAGATGGCGCGGCTGAAGTTGGCTTGCCGCCGTTTGATCTGGCTGAACCCGCTGCTGGATGTGCCCGAATATGAGCCGCTCACTCGCGGGGCGCAGGCGTTGCTGCCCTATGTGCACGACTTTCTGCCCATCACCAACCTGGCCAACCTGGATGCCATCGTGGCGGCGCTGCAAAATCTGGATGCTCGCCCCAGCGCCGAGCCGTATCGACGGGCGTATCTGTAATTCTGACCCCCCGACAGGTTCACCCCCTCAGTCCCCCCGACAGGTTCACCCCCCTCAGTCCCCCCGAAAGTCGCGCGTAGGGGCGAGGCGATGACTCGCCCGCTTGACTCCCCTCCTTGACTCGTCGGGGAGGGGCTGGGGGAGGGGTTGTAGTGGTCTCGGAGGGTCTGGCGCTTACGCTGTGTCCCAGTGAACCCAAGAAAGTAATGATATAAAAGCTGAACCACCGAGTACACCGAGTTCAATGAGTAAATCGAGGGATTTATTCCTCTGTGCTCTCTGTGCTCTCTGTGCCCTCTGTGTTCTCTGTGTCAAAAAAATGTCCAGTCCTTTGCAGATTTCACTTCTGTGCCTCGGAGGCAATCAGCCTTTGTGCCCTACAGGCTGAGGTCAGCGCGCGACCCCGATTGCCAACCAAATCTCCCCTTGCAAGACTGAGGCGCATCTGTTACACTGTATGGTAACGATACCATATTGGTTCATTACAATCCTAATGCCAAAGCCTTTGCATGACACAAGCATTCCGCGCCCGTTGGATGCGACAGACGTCCACCGGCCTCGCTATCACTTTTTGCCCGCCGCCAACTGGATGAACGACCCCAACGGCGTCATCTATTGGCGGGGACAGTATCACCTGTTCTTCCAATACAACCCCGCTGGTGCCTGGCACGCCAATATGCACTGGGGACACGCCATCAGCGCCGACCTGGTGCGCTGGCAAGAGTTGCCGGTCGCCATCGCGCCCACGCCCAACTCGCCAGACCAGGGCGGCATCTTTTCCGGCTGCCTGGTTGACGATGCTGGCACGCCGACCGCCATTTACACCGGCGTCAACGATGATTACACCGTGCAGGTGCAATGCCTGGCGCGCGGCAGCGATGACCTGCGGGAATGGCAGAAGCACCCCGGCAATCCCATCATCGGCGCTGTGCCGCCGGCCCTGGGACAAAGGCGCGACTTCCGCGATCCGTTCGTGTGGCGTGGCGAAAGCTGCTGGTACATGGCGCTGGCTTCGCATATCGTCGGCGTGGGTGGCGCAGTGCTGCTGTATCGCTCGCAAAATCTCATCGACTGGCAATATGCCCATCCGCTCTATGTGGGCGAAAAAGCCCGCAACGGACGCAATTTTGAATGCCCGAACTTCTTCCCGCTGGGCGACAAGTGGGTGCTGATCGTCTCGGCGCAACTGGACCATGCGCCAGCGCAGACCTTGTACTGGGTCGGCCGCTTCGAGAACGAGCGCTTCTTCCCCGAGCATGAAGCGGTCTATGACGCCGGCTGCAGCTATGCCAGTTTGTGCGGCCACGCTGCCGATGGCGGGATGTTGATCTATTCGTGGCTGCGCGAAGGGCGGAGCAGAGCGGCTCAACGCGAGTCTGGCTGGACGGGCGTGCAAGCGGTGCCGCGAACCCTCAGCCTCGATGCGCAAAATCGCCTGGTCAGCCAGCCAGTCGCGGCTTTATATAAGCTGCGCGGCGCGCATTCCCATTATGGCGTGGGCGAAGTGGCGGCGGGCAGCTTGTCGGCGCGCGGATTGTCGCTGGATATCGAGGCATCTTTCGACACAGAAGTCGCCCCACGCTGCGGATTGGAAGTGGCGCTCTCCGCCGATGGCTGCGAAAAAGCGGCCATCGTCTACGACAGCGAGACGCAGACCCTGCAAGTCAAGCGACAGTACCGCAATCCGTCGCCCGAAGTTGCAGACGAGACGCAGGGCATCCCGCATCGGCTGGCCGTGGGCGAGGCGCTGCAATTGCGCGTGCTGCTGGATGGCTCGGTGATTGAGGTGATCGCCAATGGGCGCGCGCGCATCACCAGCCGCTTTTATGTGAGCGACGCGGCGAATGACGGGCTGCGCGTGCTGGCTGCCGAGGCGCTGTGCAAGTTGGATATCTGGGAAATGTCGTCAATCTGGCAACCCCCCTCGGTCCCCCCGACGAGTCAGGGGGAGGCAAACCCTTGAGGAGTCTGTAGGCAGGCTTTGGCTACCCTCTCAGTCTTGATGGGGAGGGGCTGGGGGAGGGGTCATTAGCATCAAAGGAGGCTTCTATACGAAATGGCAAAGCGCAAGTTCGGAATCAGTTTCGTCCAAGTAGTCAATCACACGAGGTGCAAGATGAAGAAAGCCCTATCTGTTGTATTGTTTGTGGTGTTGTTGCTCTCGATGAGCGGCATCGCCAATGCCCAGACCGAACTCAGTCTGTGGTATCACGGCGCTGGCAATGAAACCGAGCGCAGCATTCTGCTCGGCATCATTGATGACTTTAACATGGCGCAATCTGAGTACACGGTCGTATTGGAAGAGTTCCCGCAAGAATCCTACAACTCGTCGATTGTTGCTGCTGCGCTGGCTGGCGACCTGCCCGATATCATCGATGTCGATGGTCCGGTCATGCCGGGTTGGGCATGGTCTGGCTATATGCAGCCGCTGAACTTGTCCGAAGGCGCGCTGGACGACTTCTTGCCGGGCGCGATCGGCGAATGGCACGGCGAGGTCTATTCGGTTGGCTTGTGGGATGCCGCAGTTTCGATTTATGCGCGGCGTTCGGTGCTCGAAGCCCACGACATCCGCATCCCGACGCTTGACGACCCCTGGAGCGGCGATGAATTCGACGCCATCCTCGAGCAACTGCAAGCCAGCGGCGATTATGAATACGCGCTCGACCTGGGCATGGCTTGGACGGGCGAGTGGTATCCCTATGCTTTCAGCCCCTTCTTGCAGAGCTTCGGCGGCGACATGATCGACCGCTCGACCTATCTGACAGCCGAGGGCGTGCTGAATGGCGAGGCTGGCGTGGCCTTTGGCGAATGGTGGCAGAGCTTGTTCGAGCGCGGATTGGCACCCGGCACCTCGCAAGATGGTGCTGATCGCGAAACCGGCTTCATTGATGGCAAGTATGCCTTGCAATGGAATGGCAACTGGGCTGGCATCAACACCTTGGCAGCGGTCGGCGATGACCTGCTCTTCTTGCCTGCGCCCGACTTCGGCAGTGGCAGCACCATCGGCGCGGCGTCCTGGCAATTTGGCATCTCCTCCAGCAGCATGAATGCAGAAGGCGCGAATGCCTTCATCGAACACGCCATTCAGGACGAGTACCTGGCCGCCTTCTCCGACGGCATCGGCTTGATCCCGGCTACGGCTGGCGCTGCGGCCCTGTCCGAGCATTACTCCGAAGGTGGCGCGCTCGAGGTATACTTTGGCCTCAGCGAGGCGCAGGCGCTGGTCCGCCCGGTCACGCCTGGTTATGCCACAGTCGCGCTGGTCTTCGAGAAAGCGTTGGCAGATATCGCCAATGGCGCCGATGTTCAGGATACGTTGGACGCGGCTGTTGACGAAATCGACCAGGATATCGAAGACAACATGGGTTACGGCTTCGGCGATATGTAGCTCGGTTTTTCTCCCTCTGTCCCTCCAGCTAGTTTCCGGGGGGACAGCCTGGATAATCATGGGCGAGGCGTTGACCGCAATCTGACGTACTCGCCCAGCAAATACAAAAGCTATTTCAGGTCTAGCTCGTGACGACAGCAGCCGAAGCCAGACAAAAAGCGCCGCTCTGGGTGCGCTGGCTGCTCCCCAAAGACGCGCCCCTATACCAACGCAATGACGCTGTTATCGGCTGGTTGATGGCCGCGCCCGCCCTCATCATTTTGACTGTCTTTCTCGTCATCCCCTTCTTCATGGCTTTTTTCTGGTCCTTCACCAACCAACGACTCATCTCCCCAAATCCCACAGAATGGGTCGGCCTGCGCAACTTCGGGCGCTTGCTGAATGTACAGGTGTTCAACCTCGAGCCAGAGCGCGACGCGGCTGGCCACATCGTCTATGAAGAAGGCGCAATTCAATACCCGCGCCTGCGCACATTCACCCGCAACAACCCCGACTATCCGCACCTGGACGGCTTGCGCGAATTCACTTCGTGGCAATCGGGCGAAAACCGCACGGTCATCCTGGTTGGCGATGTCGTCTTTTTGCGCGCTTTGATCAACACGCTCATATTCGCCGCCGTCATCGCGCCCCTGCAAGGCGGCTTGGCGCTTGTGCTGGCGCTGCTGTTGAACCAGGCTTTGCCTTTTATCAATGTCTTCCGCTCGGTGTATTTTGCGCCGGTGGTGGTGTCGATGGTGGTGGTGTCGCTGTTGTGGCGCTTCATCTACGATGGCCATAATGGCTTGTTGAATACGATCTTGGGCATACTCAGCTTCGGCAACTTTCAACCAGTCGATTGGCTGGGCAATCCCTACACAGCCATGCCAGCGTTGATCGCCATGTCGGCTTGGCAGGCGGTCGGCTTCCACATGGTCATCTGGCTAGCTGGCTTGCAGACTATCCCCGCCAGCCTGTACGAAGCGGCCGGGCTGGATGGCGCTGGCGCTTGGCAAAAGTTCCGCTATGTCACCTGGCCTGGCTTGCGCAACACGGCGGTGCTGGTGCTGATTGTCATCACCATTCAGGCGATGGGGCTGTTTGTGCAGGTCGATGTGATGACGCGCGGCGGACCGCTGGATGCGACGCAATCGGTCGTGTTTCAGGCGGTGCAGCGCGGCTATGACAAGCAAGATATCGCCGAAGGTTCTGCCATTTCGGTCGTGCTATTCATCATCGTCTTCATCATCGCCATGGTGCAGCGCTATATCACGCGGGAGAAAGAGTAGCCATGCGGTCGCTGAGCTTCGAGAACCAACAGCGGCTGCTCATCGGCTTGCGCTATGCCTTGCTGATTCTGATTGCGATGATCTTCATCTTCCCAATCGTCTTCATGGTGGTGTCATCGTTGAAGCCAGATATGCAGTTGTTGCGCGATTCTGGCTCGTTGCGCGCCTTCTTGCCGGTGGGCGATATCTCCCTGGACAACTACGCGGACGCTTTCGAGCGCGTGCCGATGCTGCAATTCTTCTTCAACTCTGTCTTCACGACGGTAGTCTCGGTGGCGGCGGCGCTCTGGCTGAACTCGATGGCGGCGTTCTCTTTCGCCTTCTTACAATGGCGGGGCAAGGCGCTGGTGCTGTCGCTGATCATCGCCACTTTCATCGTTCCCTTCGAGGTCATCGCCATCCCGCTGCTGATGGTGGTCAACAGCCTGCCCTGGCTGGGTCCTGGGGGCATCGAAATCGGCTGGCTGAATAGTTATCATGTGCAGATCATCCCTTTCATCGCCGATTCGCTGGGCATCTTTCTGTTTTATCAATACTTCCGCGATTTGCCCGATGAATTGGTCGAAGCCGCGCGCATCGATGGTGCCAGCATCTGGCAGATTTATACGCGCATCATCATGCCCATCGCTGGTCCCATCCTGGCGACTGTCGCCATCCTCAAGTTTTTGGGCATGTGGAATGCCTATATCTGGCCCCTGATGACCATCCGCAGCGAAGAACTGCGCCCGATCATGGTGGGCTTGCAGTATTTCTTCCAGCTGAATACGGCTTGGGGCGAGATCATGGCGTATCTGTCGGTGGTCACGATCCCGGTGCTGCTCTTCTACCTGGCATTGCAGCGCGCCTTCATCGAGAGTATCGCCACCTCGGGCATCAAGGGTTGAGCGTTTTTCGCAGCTTCTTCGCCAAGTCTTCCAGGTGCTCGACTTCGTGCAGGCACAAGCCGCGCGCCGCATAATACACCGATTCGCTGCGTTTGACGCCTTCGCGCAATACCGAGCGCTGCCATTGCTCTGGCTGCAATCCACGCAGGATGTGCAACAGCGCCCGCCGGCGAAAGTCGAAATAATCCAGCAGCTCGGCGATCGGGAAAGTTTCATAGCGCATCAAGTTGCCCCAGTCGCGTTCGGCATGGATGCGCGGCAGCTGCGGCAGCTCTAAAAGCAGGGCATGCACAATCGGGTATTCGCCGCGTTCCGCGCAATATATCAAATGCGTCAAGTCGCGCTTGAAGCTGCGCTCGCCGTTTCCGAGCGGCGCTGTCAACTCGGCTTCGGTCAATCCGGCGCGCAGATTGCGCAGCCGCTGGGGCGAGGCACCCAGCACAGCCAGCGCCAACTTGATGCGTTCGGGCGATTGTCTGGTGGCCAGCTGTTTGCCCAGCTCCACTTTGATGGGCAAGCCGTCATTCATGCGCTCATGCCCGGCAGATCGCTCAGCCTCAGCATGACTGTTTCGCCATCATCGCCGGACACGGGCGTATACAGCTCGCTTGGGTCTTGCAGACGGTCGAGGAAGAGAATGCCATTGAAGTGGTCAATTTCGTGATGGATGACACGGGCATCCATACCTCGCACGCGGCGTAAGATCTCTTGGCCATCTTCGCCCTGGGCGCGGAATTGAATCCAGCTGGGGCGCGGCACATCCCAGGTGAAGATGTCGGGGATGCTCAAACAGCCGTCGAAACCGACTTCATCTGTGCCCGCCGCCAAGATCTGGGGATTAACCAACGCCAGCATGGGTTCTTCTTCGTCTTCATCGTCTTGCCCGAACTTGACGACGGTGACGCGCTTGAGCACACCGATCTGCGCTGCGGCGATGGCTGCGCCAGGCTGTGTCTCCAGTGTATCTTTGAGGTCCTGGATCAGCCGCCGCAGGCTCTTGCTGCGTGGATTGGCGACCGGCTTGCTGATGCGCCGCAATCGCGCTTCGTGCTGTGGGTACAAGACCAGACGTTTGACAGCCATTGCTCGCCGAATTGCCGTGTTTTCACCGCGCCATCGTAGCAGAAAGGTCGCGCCATCTGTAGGGCTTTCATCCTCTTAATCCCGAGTGGCAACTCCGATAAAGTAGGCAGCGATCAAATGGAATGGCGTCGGGGCGGCTCTTGAGTCGCCCAAACATGACACGGTGGTGTTGTGGGCGAGTCAACGCCTCGCCCCAACGACGTTCATCATTATGTTGCATTACTTAATTGGAATACCCTCTGTCGTGGGGAGGGCACGGGTTTTTTGCGGCGCGCAGCGGCTGGCAGACCTGTGAAGCCCGCCGCAGTTCGACTACCATAGCTGCGTACCCACCACACTCACGGAGGCGAATGATGCAATTCGGCGTTGTTTTCCCACAAACGCAGCTTGGCGCAGATCCGCATGTCCTGCGCGACTTTGTCCAGGCGGTCGAGGGCATGGGCTATCATCATCTGCTGGCTTACGACCATGTGCTGGGCGCAAACCCCGACCGACCAGGCTGGGATGGTCGCCGTCCCTACACCTACCATGACATGTTCCACGAACCGTTCACGCTATTCAGCTGGATGGCGGCATTCACACGGCGCATCGGTTTCATGACCGGCGTGCTGATTCTTCCCCAGCGTCAGACGGCATTGGTGGCCAAGCAAGCTGCGCAGGTCGATCTGCTTTCGGCTGGGCGGCTGCGGCTGGGCATCGGCATTGGCTGGAACGAGGTCGAATACACCTGCCTGGGCGAAGACTTTTCTACTCGTGGCGCGCGGGTCGAAGAGCAAATGCACATTCTGCGCCAGTTGTGGACTCGCGACCTGGTCAATATCCGTGGGCGCTTCGATACGATTGACGATGCCGGCATCAATCCGCTGCCACCCCAGCAGCCCATCCCCATTTGGATCGGCGGGACGGCTGATGTCGTGCTGCGGCGGGCGGCGCGGCTCAGCGATGGCTATATCGCTGGCTCTGGCGACCCGACCCAGTCGCAAGGCGCAATCGAGCGCTATTGGCAGCATGCCGAAGACTGCGGACGTCGCGAGGAGATCGGCTTGCATGCGCGGCTGGTGACCGAAAGCGCTGACGAAAGCCAATGGGAAGCATTCGTGCGCGGCTGGGGCGAGCTGGGCGCGACCGAAATCGCCATTTATCCGCACGGCGAGCAACTGGAAGAGTACCTGGCGCGGCTCGACCGCTTCCGGCTGATGGTCGGCATCTAGAGCGCGTGCGCCGTCCATGAGACCCATCCTGCGCTTGTCCCTGCGCACGATTAGCCGGAGTCTTTTTCAGAGCGCCATGTGTGTGCTGGGCGTGGCGCTGGGCGTGGGTGTGGTCGTCGCCATCGATATCGCCAATGCATCGGCCAGCCGCGCCTTTACTTTGAGCAGCGAAAGCCTGGTCGGACGGGCTACGCATCAAATCATTGGCGGTCCCAACGGCTTCGATTCGGTCCTGTATACCCGTCTGCGCCGAGAGCTGGGCATCCAGCAAAGCGCGCCAGTCGTCAGTGAATACGCGCGCGTGCCCAGCAGCGACCGACCGCTGCGTTTGCTGGGCATCGACCCGCTGGCAGAACAGCCATTTCGCAGTTATCTGGCGGGCGCAGACGCGGCGCTGGATACCTTTGCGCTGACCAGCCTGATGACAGAGCCGGGCGCAGTCATTCTCAGCGAGTCGCTGGCCGCCGAGCTGGGTCTGGCACGCGGCGATTCCCTGCAGATTAGCGCCGGTGGCCGTTTCAACGAGGCGCGGCTGGTGGGCATCCTGCTGCCCGACGACAGAGCCAGCCGTCAGGGACTGGACGACCTCATCATCAGCGATATCTCCACAGCGCAAGAGATGGTTGGCTTGCCTGGGCGCTTGAGCCGCATTGATTTGATCTTGGAAAGCGATGAGATTGATGCACTGGCTGGCACCCTGCCGATCGGCTTGCAGTTGGTCGATGTCAAGCAGGAAAACTCGCTCGACCAGATGATCGCCGCCTTTGAACTGAACCTGCAAGCGATGAGCTGGCTGGCCTTGGTGGTGGGCGTCTTTCTCATCTACAACACGATCAGCTTCAGCGTAGTGCAGCGGCGCGAGGTATTGGGCATCATGCGTGCGCTGGGCGCGACGCGCAACCAGATCTTCTGCTTGATCTTGCTGGAAGCGCTGATCTTGGGCGTGGTGGGCACGGCGCTGGGCTTGGCGCTGGGTATCATTTTCGGGCGGGGGGCGCTGGCGCTGGTCAGCCAGACCATCAGCGATTTGTACTTCAGCGTGACTGTGCAGCGCATCAGCATCGCGCCGGCGACTCTGTTGAAAGGCGGGGCTATCGGCATGGCCGCGAGTTTGCTGGCGGCGGCCTTGCCCAGTTGGGATGCGACGCGCACGCCTCCGGCCGGCGTCATGAAGCGCTCTAGCCAAGAAGTCGGCGCTCGGCAACGGCTGCCCCTCATCACCCTGGTCGCGGCGCTCTTGAATGGGCTGGGATTGCTGCTGCTGGCGGCGGGGCAAAGTCTGATATTGAGCTTCGGCGCTCTGATGTGCATCGTGGTGGGTGGCGCGCTCTTCACGCCGATTGGGCTGCTGGTCGCGTGCCGGCTGCTGGCTCCGTTCATGGGCAGCTTGTTTGGCGTGCTGGGCGGGCTGGCAGCGCGCGCTGTCATCCGCTCTTTGAGTCGTACGGCTGTGGCTGTGGCCGCGCTGACAATCGCCGTTAGCGTCATCGTGGGCATCAGCGCCATGATTGGCAGCTTTCGTCTGACTGTGGCCGACTGGCTGGCGACATCGCTGGGCGCGCAGGTGTATGTATCTCCGCCGCTTTTCGCATCCAACAATGCCAGCGTGGATGTGTCGCGGCAAATCAAGGCAATCGCAGAAGCCGTGCCCGGGGTGCGCGGGGTATCGTCGGCGCGCCATATCACCGTTCTCGCGCCCGATTATCCCGATCTGCCACCGGTGAACCTGCTGGCTAGCGACTTTGATATCGCGGGAACCGGGCGGCGCTTCAAATGGACGACTTCGCCAGCCGGCGAGCATCAGGCGACACTGGATGGCGGCGCAATCATGGTCAGCGAGCCTTTCGCGCATCGGCGTGGCATCGACCAAGCCAACAACCGCCTCACTTTGCAAACCGAGCGCGGCGCAGTCGGTTTTGATGTCTTTGCAGTCTATTACGATTACAGCACCGACCAGGGCAGTGTCTACATGGCGCGGCCTGTTTACGACCGCTATTTCGACGACCCTTTCCTCAGCTCACTGGGGATCTTTACACAACCGAATGCCGCTGTCGCCGAAGTCATTGACGACCTGCGCGCTCGCCTGGCAAATTACGACTTGCTGGTGCAAGACAATGCCAGCCTGCGCAGCGGCGCGTTGGAAGTTTTTGACCGCACCTTTTCTATCACGGTGGCATTGCGCATGCTGACGACGCTGGTGGCTTTCATCGGCATCTTGTCCGCGTTGATGTCGCTGCAGCTGGAGCAGGCGCGGGAATATGGGGTGATGCGGGCGACGGGCATGACAGCGCCCCAACTGACGCGCTTCGCCTTGCTGCAAACAGGGTTGATGGGCTTGGTGGCTGGCGTGTTGGCGCTGCCCATCGGCTTGGCGATGTCGCTGGTGTTGACCCATGTCATCAATCTGCGCAGTTTTGGCTGGACAATGCAATTTAGGCTCCAGCCCGAACATTTTGCCGAAGCCTTGGCTGTTGCGTTGATCGCCGCGCTGCTGGCCGGTGCCTATCCAGCCTGGCTGCTGGGCAGGCTGCAACCGGCCGAGGCGCTGCGCCGGGAGTAGGCTGGGTGGCAGCCGAATTGCCGGGGGCAACATCACGCCGAGGAGACCGAAAATCGCGTTGCGCCTGGCACGCGTTGTGATACTGTTAGAGCAGACAAGCTACAGGCGGAGGCAAGACATGGGCACACGCAAAATCTGTCTGACAATCGCGATCATCTTGCTCTTGGTTGCGCTGCCAAATGCGCTGGCCGCCGATATCCAGTTGGGGGCAGATTGCTCGTTGGCCGCTGCCATCGCTGCTGCCAACAAGGATGAAGCGGTTGCTGGCTGCGCGTCCGGCGCTGGCGGCGATACGATCTTGCTGAGCGGGAATGTATTGCTGGATCAAGAACTGCCGGTCGTCAAGTCGGAGCTGACCATCAATGGCCAAGGCCTATACTTTGTAAGTGGCGACAACCGCTTCCGCATCTTTCTGGTCGGTCCCGAAGGCAAGCTGACATTGAGCAATCTCACCTTGGCGCGTGGCCAGGCGCGGTCGGGCGGGGCGCTTTGTGGCGGGGCCGGTGGCGCAGACCGATTTGGTGGCGCAGTCTGCAACCTGGGCGAACTGGTGATTTTGGACAGTCAATTCACGCTCAACTCGGCTGCCGTGGGCGGCGCGATCTACAGCCAGGCGGGTGTAGTGCGCATCAACAGCAGCAGCTTCTCAGAAAATAGTGCAGCTGGCGATGGTGGCGCGCTGTATTTGCAAGAAGGCAGCCTGGGCATGCGCGCTGGCACATTCGAAGCCAATGTCGCAGAGTCCCATGGCGGCGCGATCTTCAGCCAAGATAGCCACATCGACATCCGCGAAAGCAAGTTCCGCGACAACCAGGCGCATGATGATGGCGGCGCAATGCACCCGAACGGCGGAGAAGTCGACATCAGCAGCTCGGTCTTCGCAGGCAACCTGACTGGCGATGACGGTGGCGCATTGCGTGTAAAAAGCAGCATCTTGCACATCAGCGGGTCGACTTTCAGTGGCAACCAGGCGGAAGATAATGGCGGCGCGCTGCACAGCAACGGTGGCAGTTCGCGCGTGAACAACAGCACGTTCTATGAAAACAGCGCGGCAAATGGCGGGGCGCTTTCCATTGCCGATGACGATTCCTTGTTAAAGCATGTCACGATTGTCCACAACATCGCCAGTGCGCTCGGTGGCGGCATCATGGTCTGCTGCGAGACCGACGAAGACGCGGGCCGCCTCTTCTTGCGCCACAGCATCGTCGCGCACAATGCCGGTGGTGATTGCGCTGTGAATGTCAGTGGCACATTGGAAGATAGCAGTTACAACCTGATCGGCGATGGCTCCTGCGCTGGAGCGCCTGTCGACCCACTGTTGGGCGAGCTGTCAGAGCCTTTGCAGGGCAGCCCGGCCTATTT
Source organism: Anaerolineae bacterium (assembly GCA_022824565.1). Classification (GTDB taxonomy): domain Bacteria; phylum Chloroflexota; class Anaerolineae; order Aggregatilineales; family Phototrophicaceae; genus UBA6055. Next base: position 18,981 of record JAJDZQ010000012.1, read on the forward strand.
CCCGCTGCCACCCAACAGCCCGGCCATTGATGCCGGCGATATCTACTTGTGCAGCCAAACCGACCAGATCGGCACGGCCCGTCCGCAAGGCGCAAGCTGCGATATCGGCGCGATCGAGTATGCGCAATAGGCGCAAAGGCAAAACTTTGCACTAGCGCTGACTATCTGGGCGACCTATTGCAGGGCGCGCCGCTCTGCTACAATGCAGCGCCATGCCAACGCCCTTCAGTCACCTCAAATACGCCCAATTCCTGCTCGCCGATGCACAGCTGCCAGCCAACATGCGCAGCCTCGTACAGCAGCAGCGACCGTCCTTCCAGCTGGGCTGCATCATCGCCGATGCGCGTGTTACAGGTGGCATCGGGCGCGAGCTAACGCATTTCTATCAACTCGGCGAGCCCATCACCGAACGTCCCTGGCGCGCGATGTTTTTGCATCATCCACGCCTCGTCCAGGCAAGAGACGACGCGCATCTGGCATTCCTGGCTGGCTATGTCGCTCACCTGGCGCTGGACGAATTCTGGGCGGAAAATATGGTGCGCCCGCACTTTTGGGGGCGCGAATGGCCGGTCAGCCACAAGCGCGACAAGCTATTCGCCTTGCATCTCATCCTCACAGTCATGGACGAGCGCGACCAGGCCGAGCTGCATGCCTGGCAAGCCGACAGCCTGGCACAGTGCCAGCCGCAGGCTTGGCTGCCTTTTTTGAGCGACGACATCCTGCGCGACTGGCGCGACTTTGTCTCCCGACAGCTCGCCCCCGGTGGCCAGAGCCAGACCCTGCGCATTTTCAGTCGGCGGCTGGGCTGCGCTGAGGCGACTTTGCGCGACGTGCTGGATGATCCTGCGCAGTTGCACGAGCGTCTGTGGCGGCATATTGCCCCGAGCCTGCTGGCAGATGTAGAAGTGCGTGCCTATATCTATACCCGCCAGCAGCTCGTCTTGTACCTGCGCGAATTCGCTGGTTTTTGAGCGCCGCACCCATTTCTGCTACAGTTAGACTGCACAGCATGAGTCGACTCGGCCTGTCTTTGTGTATGTGGTCGAAGCCGAAAAGGAAGGGTGTCTTTTTGCGCCGCGCCAGCCAACAAGTCATCGCCGCCTCGCCCGCGGATCTCAACAGCAACCGGCTGGGTTTGCTCAGCCAGGCACAGTTGGGCTCGCTGCACGAGCAGCTGGCGGAATTCCAGGCGCGCACCGCTCAATTTGTCCGTCGCTCGCTGGCGATTTCGCTGGGGCTGACCATTGGCGTGGTGGCGCTGAGTTTCGTGCGCGTGCTGGCGCTGCCCATCGCGCTGGGCATTGAGGCTGTGGTGGTTGGCGTCATGCTTTTTTTCGCCGCCGACTGCAACCGCTTCGTGCAAGCCCTAGAGCTGGATCGCGAGGCGGAGACCGTGCGCATCGTCAAAGGGCGCACCAGCCGCCACACCTTGCGCGTGCACCCTTTCTATTGCACATTGCGCATTGAATTGCAGACTTACAAGCTGCTGGATGCCAGGCTGGCGCGACAATTCACGACTGGCGCACTCTATCAATTCTATGTGCTGCCGCATACCCACCTCATCGTCGCGGCCGAAAGTATTGATGAGCCGGTCGGCGCGCTCTTTCGTTAGCGACGACTTGGTCACAATTGCGCAGCAGGCGGATGCTGCGGGCATTGCCATGATACCTTTCGATCCAGCCCCACTTTTCCAGTTTGTCCAGGTGGCGGATGACGCCGGAGTTGGATTTGAAACCGGTGGCGGCGGCGATCTCGTGCAGCGCGGGCGGAAAACCATATTCGCGAATGTAGCGACAGATGAAGTTGAAGATGCTGCGGCTGCGGTTGTCGCGGTATTTCATGTTGAAAGAGCCTTTCCTTTGTTCAGTCGGATGGGGTGGCGGTTGCCACGCCAAAGGCAGTATAGCACAAAATAGAACAGATGTTCTAGTCAATCCTGATGAAATGCGCAGATCTTGCGATTTTCGGGGGAATTTAGACAGGACCGCGCTTTATGTCAGTCCGCCGCTACCAGCCACCACAGCCGGCCATCAGTCGCCATGACAGCCAGCAGCGCTGTCGCCATGACGCGGGCGCGGATGTCTATGCCAGCGAGCCAGTGTCTTGCTTCTTACGGTCGCACTTCTGTTGCGGGTGTGGTTGTGGGCGAATTCATGGCGCCGTCGTTTGCGAGGGATTCCAGCGCATCGCGGATTTTGTCTGTGCCGAACTCGTCAAGCGCCGCGCGCAACCCGCCCGCCTGGTTTGAAGAGCGCGTATTGCTTTGGTCTGATGGTCAATGCATGTTGATGCTTGAGGCTACCGGCGAAGCGACTTTCTCCATCTCACCGTTGTTCTCCAGAAATTCGACTGGATCGTAGTAGTTACCGACTCCGTTGTCGTCGACGTATCCGACGCGGCAGTCGTTCAGCTTCTCGACGCCATATCGGTCTAATACCGCGCGCAGCAGGTTCAAGAACTCTTCTAGGTTTGCCGACTGGATTTGGGTTGGTTCGAGTTCAATGTAGCGGCGTTCCACCAGCTTGCCGTATTCGTATCCGCTGAAGGTGAGACCACCCGGTTCAAAGAGTACATATCTTGATTCCTTCATTGATCGCCTCCTGCCGCATACCACTTTTGCACAATCTCCCAGAACCTGGACGGCGAAAATGCCAACTCATACACCCCGCTGCCTACCAAGTATACACGATAGATGTCGAGATTGTCGTGGTTACGAGAATCGGAGATTAGTCCGATTCTCTCCACTCTGGCTCTCTTTCCTGTTGCGACGCTCATTTCCTGCGTCCTGTCGAGTTGCATCCCGTGCGCAATCCAGTTGCGGACAGCTTTGGCCATGCAGACCGGCTCCCAGCCCAATACCGGCGTCTGCACTATGCCGTATCGGGCAATTCTAGCGAAACCGTCTGCAAACCGATCTGCGCCTGTTTCGCCTTCACCTATCACTTCAAACAGACCTGACACAATCAACGCTAGCGCCCACGCATGTGCATCATCCGACTCGCCGTGCAAGAGCTCGCCAGAACGAATTGCCATAGTGATGGCTTCTGTGTAACCGATGTATTGGACTCTGCCAGCAGTCGACTGCATGCTTTTGTCCAAGCCTTGAATCACCGCTACTCAATCAACCCCTCCAGCCGGTCAACCAGGCCGCCCAGCACAGCGAAGGTCTCTTCGACAGCTGCCGGCGTCGACATATCCACGCCAGCCATTTGCAGCGCGTCGATTGGATACTGGCTGCCGCCCGCTCGCAGGAATGCCAGATAGCGCTCGACCGCCTCTCCGCTCTCGTCGGCCAAAATGGCATTGGCGAGGGCATGCGCAGCCGAGATGCCTGTGGCGTACTGGAATGTATAGAAGGCTTCGTACAGATGACCGAATTGCGCCCAGATGATGCCCGTGCGGCGCGGATCGTCCGTCATCGTCTCGCCATAGCCCTCGGCAAAGAAGCCCGCCATAATTTCGTTGAGCGCGGCTGGCGTCAGGGGCTCGTCATTTTCCATGCGCGTATGCACTTCCAGCTCGAAGCGCGCCAGAGTCGGCATGATGAAGAAATAGCGGTGGATGTTGTCCATCGCCTCCTGGATGAGCGCCAGTTGAAACGAGCGGTCATTGTTCTGGGCGAAGAGATGCGCCCGCACCAAAGCCTGATTGAAATTGGACGCCACCTCCGCGGCGAACATGGAATAGTTGCTGTAGACAAAAGGTTGATGCCGGCGCGTGTAATAACTGTGCATGGAATGCCCCAGCTCGTGCGCCAGTGTGCTCATTGCGCCCAGCTTGCCATCGAAGCTAAGCATGATGAAAGGATGCGTGTCATAAGTGCCATACGAGAAAGCGCCTTCGGACTTGCCGCGGTTGATCGCATGGTCGACCCAGCGCTCCTGCAGACAGCCGCGCCGCATGGTCTGAACATAGTCTTCGCCCAGGGGACACATGCCCGCCGCGATCATGTCGACAGCTTCGGCGAAGCTCAATTGTGGATCATCGCTGGTCAGCGGCGCCCAGATATCCCAGGGGTGGATGGTTTCATAGCCCAGCGCCCGCCGCCGCACCTCCCAATAGCGATGCCAGGTCGGGATATGGCGTTGGCAAGTGTCGATGAGATTGTGGAAGACCTCCTGGGGGATGTTGCCCGGCGACAGCTTGGCCTGCAAGACACTGTCATAACCACGCAAACGGGCTTGCACAACATTGCTTTTGACCGATGCCAGGTAGGCGGTGGCGAATGTGTTGTGAAAGCGCAGGTAGCTGTCGGCATAATTCTGCCAGGCGTTCTGGCGGATTAGGCGGTCACTCTCACCCAGCAGCTTGTCGCGCGTGCTCTGGATCAAAGGCTGTGGCGCGCCGCTGGAATCGGCCGCGTCATCAAAACGCAAGTCCATGTCGTTCAGCGCGCTGCGGATGCTTTCGATGCGTCCAAGCGGATCGTTCAGCAAGCCCAACACGCCCTCGACCTCGGCGGATAGCACATGCTGCTTTTTGCGCAGCAGGTCGTCTAGGTAGTGTTCATATTGTTGCATGGCCGGCTCGGACTGTGTCCACTGCAGCAGGTCGCCGGGGTCCATCGCCAGCAGCTCGGGTTGGGCGAATGCCACGCCAGACAGGAATTGACCAGCCAATCCCTGCGCCTGCCCCAACATGCCTTTGATAGCTTCGTTTTCGCCATCGCAGGCTTGCCACATAGCGGTGTACATATAGAGCGTCCAAACCCGCCGCGCCAATGCCTGATAACAGTCGAGGTACTCGGCGAGTCGCTCGGCGCTTTCTGCCAGTGTGCCTTGGAATGCCGCAAGCTGCCCGAGCTGGCTGGAAACGGCGCTGTATTCGGCGCGCCAGTCATCGAAAGTTGCGAAGACGCTTTGGTGATTCCAGGTTGCTTGCTCGGGGATGTCTGCGCGGGCGGGGATGGTGGTCATGGTGGGCTGTCCTTCTGTGTGGCGGGTCAGTTTTGTTTTGCGTGCCGGTCGCTGTAGTCGGTTCGCCAACGACTCGTGGCGGAGCTTGCAACCAGGTCAATCACTTCGACAGTAAGCTGGCGGGCGAGTTCTGACGCGGCCAAGCTGCGATGACAAGCCTGTGGCTCGGCTTCGACGCAGAACAGGAGCGGACGGATGGCGTCTGGGCGTTGCGCCAGCTCACGAGCCCGCGCCAGAATAATGTCCGATTTGAGCGCAGATTCGCTAGGCTGGCCATCTGAGTCGATGCCAAGAATTTCACGATTGTAACGGCGAATATATTCACGCGACAGTTTGTGTGGCGCATCGGGGTCGCTTGGCAAGTCTTTTATTTCTCTGGTTGGCGCTAGCTCGTCCTTTAGGTGTGCATAGCCAATGCCAAGCTCCGCAAGCTTCTCGATCAGGCGTGTTTTGCTTGCATAGGGGTAGGCACCATACATAAAGCCACGGCGAAGTCGCGTGTCAATGAAGAGATCGATTTTGTTGTCTGTCAGCGCTTGAAAGAAGGCGGCCTCGGCAGCGTCGCCGAACTCACTTGCGAACCCAAAAACGCCCATCGTGAAAATGGCAACCGGCTTCTTTGCACGCAAATCACACCCTCTATCTGAAGCAACAAGCTCACTTTGATCACCTCACGCGCCATTCAAACGGCATCAGCAACTGCGCTCGGCTGGTCACCAGTTCGATGCCCTCCGCGACATAGTTTGCCATAGCTGCGGGATTTTGCTCGGCCAATTGCACGCCGATGGGCTTGCCTTTGCCGCGCACGAGCGACAGTGGCGCGCTTTCGGGCAGATTCGCCAGTTCGCGGGCTTTGGCGCTGGCATCGTCCAGGCTGCCCAGTTGGTCGACCAGTCCGCATTCCAACGCCTGCGCGCCCGTCCAGACGCGTCCGCCGCCGATAGCGTTAATCTCGTCGGTTGTTTTCCCGCGACTATCGGCCACGCGCGTGAGAAAAAGGCGATACAGCTGCTCGATGTTGCCGCGCACCATCTGTCGCTGCTCATCGCTGAACGGTCGTTCGCCAGCGATCCAGTCGGCATTTTCGCCCCGCAGGTAGGAGACGGCATTGAAGCGCAATTTCTTCAACATCTCGCTGTTGACGAGTTTGCCCATCAACACGCCGATCGAGCCCGTGATGGTGCTGGGTTGCGCGACTATCCAGTGTGCCGGTGTCGCGATGTAATAGCCGCCCGAAGCCGCCACACCACCCATGCAGACCACCAGCGGACGCCTGCTGGCAAACTCGCCCAGCGCCGATGCCATGGACTCGGAGGCTGTCGCGCTGCCGCCGCCGCTGTCAATATAGAGCACCAGCGCGCCACAGCGATCATCGCGGATGAGATGGCGGACTTGCTGGTTGAGCGTGGCATCGCCCAGCCGCTCGCTGCCGACAAAAGGCAAGGGGATGGGCAGGTCGCCGGGCGGAGATTGACTCTCGCCGTCAACGATTGCGCCGCCAGCATATAGCAGGGCAATATACTTGCCGCCGAAATCGGGCGTTGGCAGGTAGATTTGTCCGTCGGCTTCTTCCCAAGGCGAGATTGTTCTCACACCCAGGTGCTTCAGCAGCGCTTCTTCGCTCATCACGCCGTCGATATAACCGGCTGCCAAAGCGTCGCTGGCACTGTGCAGCGCGTTGTCGACCATCCCGCGCACAGCGGCCGGCTTCATTTTGCGGGTGGCGGCGATGCCATCGAGCACAATCTCGAAGAGCGAATCCAGCAGCCAGTTGGTTTGTTCGCGCGCTTCTGGCGAGGGTTCGTTGCGCGCCAACATATCGGCGGCGCTCTTGTAGGGCGTGATAGCCAGTGCATCCATCTGCAAGCCGACCGCGGCCAAGCCGTCTTTTAAGAAAATCTGCTGGCTGAGCAGGCCAGCTGTATCCAGCATGCCGCCGGGCACCAGCAAGATCTCGTCGCAGGCGCTGGCGACAAAATACTCTGGCATGCGATAGCCGGGCGCATAGCCGATAGCGCGCTTGCCTTTTTCGCGCAGGCGCAGGATGGCGCCACGCAATGTCTGCAAGTCGGCATAGTTGGCGGCCAACCCACGAAAATGCAGCACGACACCCAGGGTGCGCGGGTCGTCTGCGATGCGCTCCAGGGCTTGCGTGCATTCCAACAAGCTCATTGGCGCCGCGCCAAAAAGCTGCCGCTGCACGATGTTGCGGGCGCGCGGCATGGGCGCAAAGCTGGCCGGCAAACGCAGCATGACATAATCGAGTGTCTTGATGCGGGAACGTTGCATATTGAGCAGGTTCGTGCCCAGCTGCTGGATCATGTGCGTGGTGTTGGACATGGTCAGATTCTCGTCTTGTGCTTTCAATAGCGCGCTGCCGAGTGTCTCGATTCGCTATAGTATACGGATTATTCCGCGCCTGTGTCGCAGCTGACGCCGATTGCATTGGATTTTATGTTATCGTATAGTATGCGCAATCGTCAGGCAAAGGCAACATGATCCCCCAAGAACTTAATATGGCTGAAGTCATCGGGCAACCAGACTGCCCGCCAGAACTCGCCGACCGCCGCTGGTACATGATCGCCGGAGAGGTTTTCGAAATATCGCCTGTGAACAGGGTGCATGGCTGGTTGGCATCACGGATAAACGCGCATCTGACGCTTTTCGCCGAAGTGCATGACCTGGGCGAGGTGCATATTGAGGTCGGTTATATTCCGCCCGGCGACCCTAGCACACTGCTTGTACCGGATGTCTCGTTCGTCAGCAAATCGCGCTTAAGCCAGGCACCAGATACTGGCTTCGTGCCTTTCTTGCCCGATTTGGCAGTGGAAGTTGTCTCGCCAGCCAACTCCATCCGTTGCATCCGCCAGAAAGCCGACATTTACCTGGCGAATGGCGCGAGACTGGTCTGGATCGTCCTGCCCGATCAGCGGGGAGTCGATGTCTGCCGTTCCGCAGTCGGGGCGCGCCTCGATATTGAGTTTGTCGGCGTAGGTGGCCTTCTCTCCGGCGAAGATGTATTGCCCGGCTTTGCGTTGGAACTCAGCCGCCTGATTCCAAATCCACAATCAAGCTAAATCGCATCCCCCAGCCGCCGCACATGTTCGATGGTTGCGGCGATGCCCTCGTCCAGAGGCGTTTCGTAGACAACTGGATAGCGCGCGCGCAATTCGCTGTCATCAAAGCCAGCCGGGAAAGGCAGCGGGGCATCTGCCACTTCGATCTGGGCATCGGGCACGAGCTTGCTGGCCAGGCCGGCGAATTCTTCTACGGAACGAGGTTGCCCGCCCAGGTTGTAGCCATAAGCGCCATCCAGCGATTTATCGGCCGCCAGGATGAATTGCCGGGCGACATCTGCCGCGAAGTGAAATTGCATCGTGCCGCAAAAACCGATGCGATACGGTTTTCCCTTGACTGCCGCCACCAAAGCATGCGTCGGCTCGCTGGTCATGCCCTGGTCGCGCCCGACGCCGTACACCGTGTAGGGGCGCAGGCAGGCGCTGCTGATGCCATGATCATAAAAATATACGCGCGCTGTCTGTTCATTGCACACCTTGTAGGCGCCGTAGAGCGTGCGCGGCTGTTGTGGAGCGTCGTGGGCGATCAGACCCGGTGGGAAATCGCCGGGTGGACCATAGACGCCGATGGACGAGGCATAGGCGATATGCTCAATGCCGTTTTCCCGCGCCGCTTCAAAGACATTAACCGTGCCAGCGACATTGACCTGCGCCCCCAGCAGTGGGTTGGCGCGGCACATGGGCACTTGCAGCGCAGCCAGGTGAATCACATGCGTGATGCCCTGCTCGGCGACGACAGCTTTGACAGCCTGTTCATCACGCAGGTCGCCCTGCACGAATGTGATCTGCGCCTGCTCGTCGCGGCTCATCAACCAGTCGAGTCGGTGTCGGTCGGCGCTGGCATCGAAGTTGACGGCGCGCTCGCCCCGCCGCACCAGCTCGCGCAGAGCCCAGGCGCCAATGCAGCCCATGCCGCCTGTTACCAGGTATGTCGCCGCCCCGCTCATGCCTCGACCATCCGATTGACCAGCCTGCCCAAACCTGCCACTTCTACGATGTACTCATCACCCGGTTGCATCCACACCCGCGGCTGCCTGCCCAGGATGACTCCCTCGGGAGTTCCCGTGCTGATGATATCGCCCGGCGACAACGTCATCACCTGGCTGGCATAGGCGATCACCTCGGCGACGCTGAAAATCATATCGGCGGTGTTGCTATCCTGGCGCAGCTCGCCATTCATCCAGCCCTTGATGGACAGATTCTGCGGATCGGGGATGGCATCGGCTGTTACCACATACGGTCCGAGCGGCAGGAACTTGTCCAGGGTCTTGCCCAGCAGCCACTGCCCGCTGCGCATCTGCAAGTCGCGTTCGCTGAGGTCGTTCATATTGCAGTAGCCGAAGACGCAATCCAGCGCGTCATCGACGTCGACATTGCGCGCTGTCTTGCCCATGATCACGCCCAGCTCCGATTCATAATCGACCGCCGTCCAGTCGGCTTGCATGGGGATGTCTGCGTTGGGCGCAGCCAGCGCGTTGTTGAACTTGCTGAAGAGCACGGGCTCCTGTGGTTCTGCCATGCCCGATTCGGCAGCGTGCTTGCGATAATTCAAACCGACGCAGAGGATCTTGCCGGGATTGGGCACGGTTGGCGCATAGCTCAGGTCGGCTTCGTCCAAGAAAAGCGCGGCATCGTCAGAAACATCTAGCAGCGCCTGCAAAGCCGGTAGCGCGGTCAATCCCTGGTTGTAGACGGCATCGGGCGTGGTCGGGCATTGCATCCCGCTGGCAGCGACCGCCGCAGCCACATCCAATATGCCGCGCCCGGTCTTGATGCCGAGTTTGCTGGTGTCGCCGCCGATGAAAGTTGTGAGAATCATGATCGTCCTTCTCTGTATGCATTCGGAATTCGCGTTGATTTTACCGCCAGCGCGCGTGGGTGGGCAATTGCCAAACAGCGCCGAACACCAGCCAGCAGGGTGGCCTCAGCCTGCCGGCTTGTCTTCGTCTTCAAACCAGTTTTCGCGTGGCTGGTCGAACTTCATCACTTTGAAGAATTCGGCATAGTCGACTCCCACCAGCTTGCCGCCTTCATGATTGCCCTGCCGCACCCACTTGCCCGCGCCATTATTGAAGTCTTCGCCCGCGCCGATCTGCGAGACATGCGCGCCCAGCGCAGCCATTTTCTGCTCCAGCGCGCAGCTGATATCGACAAAATGCGTTGGGTTCATCGTCAGGCACATGAAAAGCTCGCCGATTTTGTGCGGTTCATAGCCCTCCGCCAGCAGCTCGGGGAAGATAGGGCGCGTTTCGGCGCTGGGGAATGCAGCGTAGAGGGTGGCTTCACCGGCGGCGCGATGGTCGGGATGGTTGATGTAATGCTCGCGCACGAAGATGGTGGCGGGGTCTTGGCAGACGACGCGATACGCTTTGGTCTCGCGGATGATGCGCGTCAGGTCGCGGCGCAGTTCCAACGTGGCTTGCAATGTGCCATCGGGATAATCCAGGAAGCGCAGGTCGGTCACGCCGACTTCGGCTGCGGCTTGGATCTGCTCGGCGCGGCGTTTGGCGACGAGTTGCTGGCGGGTGATTGCGGGGTCGTTGCTGCCGCTGCCGCCATCGGTGATGATGACATAAGTGACGCTGGCCCCTTCAGCGCGGATCCAGCGCGACACGCTGCCGGCCACGCCAAATTCTATATCATCATGATGGGCGGCTGTCACGACGATGTGATAGGGCTCGTCTCGTGGTGGCACAGGTTTCAGCTGCGAATAGTCGATTGTCATGGGGGGTCCTCTGTCGCGTTGCCGGTGGCATAATAGTTGAAAAACAGGCTACAGAAAACACAGAGCTTGCGCCCTCGTCGGGTCGGCGAGGGTGTTTGGCGTCAGCGGATTCATAATTGCTGTGGCGATGTGCCGCCCGCTATTATCTCAATCGAGCTGTAAAGCGCAATTTGCAAGAATTCTCAAAGCTCTCAGTAACTCCAACAAAGCAATGCAGCAAGTAAATGGAATCGCGTAGGGGCAACTCTTGAGTCGCCCGCACCATCGATGGCAGTATTGTGGGAGAGACAAGTCTTGCCCCTACAGACTTCGAATTTGAGTAGCTACACCCTTTATTGTATGACTTACTTGGCGCTACTTCTGCGCGTCATTTTGAATTATCATAGTCGCCATGCCGCGAACCCGCCGCCTGCTCAGCGCTGTTTACCTTGGGCATTTGACCAACGACATCTTCTCGTCCATGCCGCCGGTGTTGCTGACCTTTTTGGCGGCCAGCATCCTGCCCATGAGCAACATCCAGATCGGGCTGGTCGTCAGCCTGTCGCAGTTGCTGGGCGCCTTGACACAGCCATTTTTTGGCATGCGCGCCGATCGCACCGGGGGGCGTCGGCTGGGCTCGCTGGGCTTGGCCTTCAATGTGTGTATGTTCACATTGTCGGTGGCTGCCGCGGCTGCCACACGCCAATACTGGTTGATGTTTGTGCCCATGGTGCTGGCCAGCATCGGCAGCGGCGCCTTGCATCCGGTGGGGGCATTGCACTCGGCAGAAGCTGTCCCGCAACGGTCGGCATTCAACATGGCCTGTTTCTTCCTGATGGGACAAATGGGTTTGGCGCTGGGTCCGGCCATCGCGGGCATCATGCTGGACGCCGCCAACCCCAACCTGCCCGGCAACATGGGCGCGCTGGTGGGCTTGCCATATTTCACAAGCGGCGGCGATGTAACGCCCATCATCGCGCTGTCTGTGCTGTGCATCCCGGCTGTTTTGTTGATGTTCACCAGCATCCCCAAGACGCATGAACACCATGCCGAGCAGAGCAAGCGCAAGTCGGAACGCGAAAATGACGCGCGCGAGCATTTCCCGCTATTCGCTTTTGTCGTGCTGGGCTTGATCGTGCTGCTGCGCGGATTGGGGCAGCAGGGCTCGGTGGCCTTTGTGCCGCTGCTCTTTGAGCAAAAGGGCTGGGACCCGGCCGCTTATGGCACGATTACCAGCTCCTATTGGATCGCTTCTGCCATATCGGGTTTGGTCTTTGGGCGGCTGGCGGATCGTTTTGATCGGCGCATGGTGATGATGTTGAGCATGCTGGCGTCTGCGCCGGCCTTCTATTTGCTGCCGGTGTACGAAGGCGCATTCGCCTTTTTGCTGGCGATCGCGGCTGGCGGCTTGTCGGGTGGCGCGCACAGTTTGATCGTGGTGATGGCGCAAGACCTGATCCCGCTGCGCAAGGGCTTTGCTTCGGGCGCGATTTTGGGTTTCATCTTTGGCACAGGCGCAATCGGCTCGCTGGTCATCGGCGCGCTTTCCGACCAGATCGGACTGGCGCAGACCTTCCAGATCGTGGCGGTTGTCATCGCGCTGGCTGGCTTGTTGAGTCTGCTGTTGCCGCGCAAGAGACCGGCAAGCTAATCTACCCCCCTCGGTCCCCCCCAAGGCAATGGGGTGAATAGGACAGGTTTACACGGGAGCGCATGTGAGGGTCTACCCCACCCCCCAACCCCCTCTCCGAAGCATCAGGGAGGGGGAGCGCATTCAGAGAAAATGAAATCTGATGCTCAATTTCTTGCAGATTAGCAAGGTTTGCACTGGTTTCTCGACGAGTCTCCCTGCCCCAATGATCTGGGGATGAGCTTGCCCGCGCCGCGCCGATTGTGGTTTAATGCAGCCATGCCCAAGTTGCTATACATCTCGCTGATGCGCCTGCCCACAGAAAAAGCGCACGGCAGCCAGATCATGCAGAACTGCGAAGCCTTCGCAGAGGCCGGCTGCCAGGTGACGCTGTGGGTGGCCCGCCGCTGGAATACGCGCGAGATGCGCAAGATCGCCGACCCATACGCCTGGTATGAAGTCCAACCCGGCTTTCAGATTCGCCGCGTGCCCTGCATCGACCTATTCCCGCTGTTCCCTGCCGAAAGCGCCGCCTCGCGCATGGCTTTCTATGTGCAGGCGCTATCGTATGCGCTGGTTTGCGCCTTGATGCTATTGATTGCGCGCGCCGATATCTATTACAGCCGCGATGAAATCCTCGTGTGGCTGTTGGGCTGGCTGAAGCCGCAGCGCAAAATCGCCTACGAAGCGCATCTCTACCCGCCTGCTGGCCGAGGCGCCAATCTGCAACAGCGCGCCATATGCCAGGCCGGCCGCCTGATCGCCATTACCGAGCCGCTGCGCCGTGACTTGATCGCCAAGCGACGCGCCAGCCCCCGGCGAAGCATCACCGCGCACGATGGCATCCGCCGCGCCAGCTATAGCGATTTGCCGCCACAGTCCGCCGCTCGTCAACAGATCGGCTGGGATGAAAATGCCTTCATCGTCGGTTATGTCGGCCGCCTGCAGATGATCGGCATGGACAAGGGCGTCGGAGACCTGGTCGAAGCCCTGGCGGCTGTGCCTGGCGCGAACCTGGCGCTGGTGGGCGGTCCTCAAGCGATGGCGGAATCGCTGCGCGAACATTGGGTTGGGCTGGGTTTGCCAGGCCAGCGATTTTTGTACGCCGGGCAGGTGCCGCCGGCTGCTGTGCCGCAGGTTCTGCGCGCATTTGATGTCTGCGCAATGCCGCACCCGGCCACAGCGCAATTCGCCAACTACACTTCGCCACTCAAGCTCTTTGAATATATGGCGGCGGGCCGCGCCATCGCCGCTTCGGATTTGGCGTCGTGGGCGGATGTGCTGACGCATGAAGAGACAGCGCTGCTGCTGCCGCCCGGCGATACCGAAGCCTGGTCGAGCGCCATCATGCGGCTGCGCGATAATCCAGCGCTGCGCAGTCGTTTGGGCGAGGCCGCGCGTGAAAAGGCGCTGGCGCAATACACCTGGGATGCCCGCGCAGCAAGGATTTTGGCGCATATCGGGCGCAACAGCTGAGACCTCCGCCTCCAGAGAAGTGCGGCAGCTTCGGCTAGCCGTGCTACAATCGACGCAGATAGCACATGCGGAGGAATTCTCATGAGATATGCACTTGTCTTGTTGCTGGCGCTGGCTTTGGCGCTGAGTTCTCTCGCGCAAAACAGCTACATGATCCGCCTGGATATCGAGGCAAACCTGCGCGTATCGCCTGGTCTGGACAGCGATATCGCCGCCGTTGTGCCACAAGGCGCAGAATTGGAGGTGCTCGAGCATTTTAACCGCTGGCTGAAAGTGGTTCACGATGATGCCGAACGTTGGCTGGCCGACTGGGTGCAGCACACGCAACTGACTGAAATGCCGTCTTCCATGCCCGTTCCGCTCGCGCCATACAGGCCGGCGCATCCATCCAGCACGATGATCCGCCTGGACATCGCGGCAAACTTGCGCGAGAGCCACAGCCTGGACAGCGCATTGGTCGCCAGGCTGGCAGAGGGCTCGCTGCTGTCGGTCAGCGACGAGTTCAATCGCTGGCTACAGGTGCCCTACCGAGGCAGCGAGTTGTGGCTGGCTGACTGGGTGATGCACACGCGCTTGTCTTTGGAAGAGATCACCTCGATCTACGCGCCGCCACCACCACCGCCCCCGGTGATCATCGACAACTGCTGCCTGGTCGGCCGCGACTGTCGAACCGAAGCAGAATGGGTGCGTGGTTATTTCGACTTTCATTCCAGCTGGTGCCCAGCGCCGGCCGCAATGGCTGATATGAGCATGTCATAAAGATGCTTGACGGGGGGGCGAGATGTTTCTCGCTCCCGTGCCGTTTGTACTTGGAATGCTCCGTCTTTGGCTTGCGCCATGCCACATATGTTCTATACTTGGTCATGATCCAGCCAACGCGAGGCAGTCATGAATCGACAGAAGCCGCCCAAGGGCATTGAATGGACGCGCATACGCCAGGCCGATGGCAGTGAGTTGCCCGGCTATACCTGGAATCCCACTGGTGGTTGTCTGCATGGCTGCAGCTGGCGCATGCCCGATGGCTCGATAACCGAGTGCTATGCCAAGAC
>JAJDZQ010000036.1 GCA_022824565.1 Anaerolineae bacterium
CCACCCGCATGCCCGGCTGCGCAGCCAGACCGAGCGCCTCTCGCTTGAACTCATTGCTGTATCTTGTCATCGCTTTACCCCCTGTTCACAGCCTACTCTATTGGACAACTAGCCTGTCAACAAATTGCGGGCAAGATCACCCTGACTCGTCGGGGGGGGGGACCGAGGGGGGTTGCCTCCCCCTGACTCGTCGGGTGACCGAGGGGGTTGCGCCTCCCCCTGACTCGTCGGGTGACCGAGGGGGTTGCGCCTCCCCTTCCCTCGTTCTGGGGGATGGGGGGCTGCCTCACATAATCCCGTAGGTCTTAAACGCCTGCACAGCGCTCATGCCGCCTTCGATGGCTTTGCGGACCAATTGTTCGCCACGGGCTTTTTCCAGCGCTGCCACAAACACCTCTCGCTCGGCCCTCTGTGGCACGATCAGCACGCCGTCTACATCGCCAAATACAATATCGCCGGGCTCGATGCGTACGCCGCCGACCTCGATAGGCAGGCGAAAATCCAACACCTTGCCACGCGGTCCCTGGTCTTGCGCGTAGGCTCCATGCGCAAAGGCGGGGAAACCTTGCGCCAGCACGCCGTGTGTATCACGCAGGTAGCCATCGACCACTGCGCCAGCCGCCCCCAAATGCCGCGCGCGTATCGTCATCAACTCGCCCCACAGCGCATATCGCCGCGCCGCGCCGTTGCAAATATAGACTTCGTCCTTTTGCAAGTTGTCCAGCGCTTCCAGCATCAAGCCGAACGGTTTGTCCATGAGCGTGTTGTTGTCTGCCGAGCCGCGCTCTTGATACACATCCGCTTCCAGGACGGGCATGGCGCGCCCGATGAGCACCATGTCGCTGCGCAGGGGGCGGATCTGTGGCGGCAAAAACTGATGCAGCAAGCCCAGCTTGTCCATACAATCGCCGACCACAGCTGTGAAGAGCTCGCGCCGCGCCAAGCTGAATAAGTCGGTGTCTGTCTGCCAGTGGTCAGATTGCATGCGCGCCTCCCCGGTTTGCCTAGGCCAGCGACTCTAGCGGTTTTGGCGGCAAGAGACCAACAATTCCCGCGTCTGTTTATTGCGCCAGCAGCTCCCGATACACCGCCACAGTCGCCGTGGCGATGCCCTCGTCTGTGAAATGCGTCAAAAAGCGCGCACGCCCTTTTTCGCGGAGTTCTTCGCGCAGGGCTGGCTGGTCGCGCAGTTGCCCCAGCGCGCGTGCCAGCGCATCAATATCGCCCTCGGGTACGATGAGGCCCCCATCGCCAACTACGCCAGGAATCGCGCCACTATCGCTGCCGATGACGGGCACGCCGCTGGCCATGGCTTCGACCAATACGCGCCCGAATTGTTCTTTCCAATTGCCGCGCGTTACCGAGGGCAGCGCCAGCACATCCAACTGATGATATTGAGAAGGCAATTCTGGCGAGGGCAGCTGCCCCAAGAAAGTGACGCGCTCGCCGATGCCCAACTCGTCCGCCAACCGGCCCAAAGCAGCGCGATTGCTGCCGCCGCCGACAATGCGCAGATGCCATTCGCCAGCCAGTTGCGCCGCCGCTCGCAGCAAGATTCCGACGCCTTTTTCTGGCACCAGCCGCCCGATGAAGCCGATGGTGAAGAGCCGCGCAGACCTCGAATCGGGCGGACGAAAAAGCTGTGTCGAAGTGCCAAATTGCGGGATGACAGCCAGCCTGCCACGATAGCCTTTTGCGCGCAGGACGCCAGCGGCATCGTCTGTGCCAGCCAGGGCATAATCGGCGTTGCGCAAAGTCCAGCTTTCTCCCCAGCTGAATGGGGGCGGATAGTGGCGCAGGATATTTTGCCAACTGAAAAAGAGCGCCTTCGCTCCGCTGCGCCGCGCCAGGTAGAGCGCCTGCCATGTCGCCAGATTGTAGGGCTCTTCGTCGATATGCACAATCTGCGGCTGGAATGCGCGCAACTCGCGCCCCAGAGACGGGTAGTGGTGCAGATGAAAATTGCCATTGAAGCGGATGGGAATGGCGCGCAGTTGATAGCCTTCGCAGTGGCTGCGTTCCAGTTGCTGGGTGCCGCGTTCGTCTCGCCAGCTGGGCGGCACCAGGGTCAGCAGCTGGACGCCAGCGCGGGCGATTGCCTCGAGCTTGCTCTGATAAATGCCGACCAGGCAAGCTTTGGACAGCATCAAAACGCGCATGAAGACCTGCCTGCCGCCCGGGCTAATTCAGTTGGATGGGCGGCTCGCCACAGCGCGCGCTGGCATCATAGACGCGGAAGGACAGCTCGGGCAACGCAAGCACGCCATAAGAGCGTGAACTGGCGCGAGCGCACTTGAATGTATAGAGCGAGCCGGGATTGACCAGGCAGCCAAAAGGCGTCTGCATGTGCAAAGGCAGGTGTGTGTGCCCGGTCACCAACACATCGGCTTTTAATGAGCGCAGCACCATCTTGAGGTAGGTGGTCGACAAGTGATCGCGGTACATGCCCCACATATTGTTGCCGGGCTTGCCATGACACATGAAGACCGACTTGCCAGCCAGCTGCCCGCGCCATTCCAGTGGCAAACCGCGCACATATTGCAATGTTTCGCCACATAGGCTCTGCGCCCAGTCATCATGGTTGCCACGCACTGCGGTGATGCCATTGGCGCGCATCAACTGGACGACGCGCTCGGGCTCGGGTCCGCGCCCGACCAGATCGCCCGCGCACAAAATGTGGTCGACTTTGTGATGCTTGTCTAGGCGGTCTATTACTTCTGACAGGGTCGCGTAATCCGCGTGGACATCCGATATGATTCCAACCTGCATCCTAAGATTATGCCCCAACCGGTCACTATGCCCTTCATTATATGCCAAAACTGCGGCATGTGTTGAGCCTAAGTTTGTTCGTCGGCAGGCTGATCGGCATGGCCTACTGCGCCGCGCTCGTCAAATACAAAGCATTTGCCCTGCCACTGCGACTCCGCGGCCGGCACCTGCTCCAGGTAGCGCAAGATGCCGCCGCGCAGGTGATAGACTCGTTCAAAGCCGCTTGCCAGCAGCAGGGCGGTGGCTTTCTCGCAGCGGATGCCGCCCGTGCAAAAGAGCGCCACCCGCTTGTGCTGTTCGGCTGCCAACGTTTCGTCCAGGTAGCGGGGCAGCTCGCTGAACGACTCTGTGCCGGGGTTGAGCGCGCCGCGGAAGCTGCCCAACTGGACTTCATATTGGTTGCGCGCATCAATGACCAGCACATCTTCTTGGCTAATCAGCGCATTCCAGTCGCGCGGCTCGATATATTCGCCCACTTGCCTGCGTGGGTCGGCATGGGCGGCTTTCAGCGCGACGATTTCTTTTTTCAGCCGTACTTTCATGCGGCGGAAAGGGATGCTGTCGTGCCAGGCATCTTTCACCGCCAGGTTGGCAAAGCGCGCATCCTCACGCAAGTGAGCCAGCACGACATCGACAGCCGAGTCTGGTCCCGCGATGGTCGCATTGATGCCCTCTGCCGCCAGCAGGATGCTGCCACGCACAGGCGCAGCCAGGCAGCAACGAAGCAAAGGCGCGCGCAGCGATTCGTAATCGGGCAGCGGCACGAATTTGTAAAAAGCGGCGATGCGGATGGGCGCAGTCATGATAAGCCGCATTTGACCACAAAGCGCCCGCAGCGAAAAGCCGCGACACAGACAGTCGCAGGCCAAGCGCATAAATTTGTCTATTTGCCACACAAGTGGAAACAACAGAATATTGCGCGTTTTCTATTGACACAGAGGGCACAGAGGGCACAGAGATTTAATTCAGTCGGAAAACCTCATTCAACTCGGTGTACTCGGTGCCTCATTTTTCTTGCGTTACTAGCTTGGTCTTTCTGAGACACAGAAGTAAACGCAAGAAAGGAATATTAAAAATAAACCACCAAGTACACCGAGTGAAAAGCAGGGGTTTGCCTCTGTGCTCTCTGTGCTCTCTGTGTTCTCTGTGCTCTCTGTGTCGATTTTTGTTTACATAGGCGCTGTCGCAGCGCGCGGGAAAAACAGCCAGGCACTTGTGATATACTCGCGACTATGAGGATTGCATTGAACGCGCACCTGCTTTCCAATGGTCCTGGCTATCGAGCGGCCGGCATTCACAGCTATATCAGCAATCTGTTGCGCCATCTGCCGGCGGCTGTTGATGACGATGATTGGCGCTTCGAGGCGCATGTCGGCGCAGCCAACACCGCTGCCTTCGATGGCATCCACATGGCGCGCGCCAACGCAGACACCAGCCGGGCCTGGCGGCGCATCATTTGGGAGCAGACACAGCAGCCGCGTGAATTGCAGGGCGTCGACCTGTATCATGCCATGGCTTTTGTCGCGCCCATCATTTTGCCAGCGCCCATGGTGGTGACGGTCTATGACCTCAGTTTCATCCGCTATCCAGCGCGCATCAGCCCCGCCCGCCGGCATTATCTGCGCGCCATGACCAGCTTGACCTGCAAACGGGCGCGGCGCGTCATCGCCATCAGCCAAAGCACAGCCGATGACTTGCAACAGGAGATGGGTGTGCCCGCGCGCAAAATCGATGTTACGCCACTGGGCTATGACAAAGCGCTCTTTCATCCGCGCCAGCCAGCCGAAATTGAACATTTTCGCCGCAAGCACAATCTGCCCGAGCGCTTTTGGCTCTTCGTGGGCACGTTGGAACCACGCAAGAATCTTATGCTGCTGCTGGAAGCCTATCGCCTGCTGGACAAAAAGGCGCGGCTGCCCTTGATTTTGGGCGGGGGCGTGGGCTGGCGCGGCGAGCAGATCTTGACAGCTATCGAGCAGTTGGGCATTGGCGATAGCGTCAAGCATGTGGGCTTCATCCCCGTCGCCGACTTGCCGCTTTGGTACAATTGCGCCGAGGTCTTTCTATACCCGTCGATCTATGAAGGCTTCGGGCTGCCCGTGCTGGAGGCTATGGCTTGTGGCACGCCGGTGATTGCATCCGATGCGGCGGCTCTGGCAGAGATTGTCGGCGATGCGGGCATGTGCATCGCGCCCGACAACCTGGTGCGTTGGGCGGCCGCCCTGCAAGCTGTGCGCGAAGAAGATGAATGGCGCGAGTTGGTCGGGAAGTACGCCACGAACGAAGCCCGCCGCTATAGCTGGCAGCGAACGGCTCTGTTGACCGCGCGCAGCTATTTGTATGCCATACTGGACGAAGACCCGCCGCCGCTGGAAGACCGAAAGGACGCCAGCGATGTCCGCGAATGACCCGGGGACAATACGCCACAGTCGCAAGCTGGCAGGCGCAGCCCCATGAACATGAGCCGCAACTTGTCCGAGCGCCCGACAATCGAGCCGCGCTGGCTCTTCCCGTTGCTGGATATCGTGTTGGCTTTCTTCGCCTTTGGCTTGTCCTATGTGCTGCGCTATGAGTTGCAAATCATCCGCCCCATCCTCGACCCCATCCAGCGCGACTTTGGTCCTTATGTGCCGTATGCGGCGATGTATGCGCTGCTGATCTGGCTGAACTACGAGCGCAATGGCTTGTACCGCAATATCGCCGGGCGCTCCTGGCTGGAAGAGGTCTATCTGATCGGCAGTGGCGTGGCTGTGGCCATCGTGCCAATCCTGGCGATGTTCTTCATTTTGCAGCCCCTGGTCACCAGCCGCCTGATGTTGATTTATGTAGCGGCGTTGACTTTGTTGGGCGGCTCGTTATCACGGCTGGCGCGGCGCTGGACCCTGGCTTATCTGCGCGACCGCGGCATCGGCATCCGGCGCGTGTTGATTGTGGGCTTGGGCGAGGTTGGACGTTCGCTGCTGGGCATCATGCTGGCGCGCCCCGACCTGGGCTATCGACCGGTCGGCTTTTTGGATGATGACGACCAAATCAGCGCGGTCGGGATGGGGCGTGTCGAGGCTTTGGGCGGCACAGAACGTCTGGAAGCGATTTTGGAGCGGCAAAATATCGACACCGTGATGATCACTTTCGGCTGGAAGCACTATGACCGTATCCAGCAGTTGACCGAAGTCTGCCGCGAGATGGGAACAGACCTGCGCATCGTGCCCGAGATTATGCAATTGAATATCCGCGAGGTGCAGGTGGAAAATCTGGACGGCATCCCGCTTTTGGGCATCGGCGCGCACCGCACATTTGGGCGCTTCAACCAGTTGCTAAAGCGCAGTTTGGATATGCTGCTGGTGCTGCTCTTGCTGCCGGCCTGGGCGCTGGTTTGCCTGCTGGTGACGCTGGCTTTGGCATTGGAAGGCCAGGGTCCGGTGCTGTTTTGGCAGCAGCGCGTCGGCAAAGATGGCCAGGCTTTTCGCATGGCGAAGTTTCGTAGCATGGTGCGCAATGCCGAGCAACTGCAAGCCGAGATGCTGCGCGAAAGTGGCGAAGACCCGCGCCATGCCAAGTTCGTCGATGACCCGCGAATCACCCGGGTCGGCAAGTTTTTGCGCCGCACCAGCCTGGACGAGCTTCCCAACTTGTTGAATGTGCTGCGCGGCGAGATGAGCCTGGTCGGTCCGCGGCCAGCCACGCCGGACGAAGTCGAATTGTATGAACCGCGGCATCGGCGGCGCTTGCAAATCACGCCCGGCATTACCGGCTGGTGGCAGGTGCGGGGCCGCAGCAACATCCCCTTTGACGAAATGTGCGAGCTGGACATGTATTACATCAACAACTGGTCGCTCTCGATGGATATAGAGATTCTGCTGTTGACGATCCCGCGCGTGCTCTTCCGCAGCGGCGCTTATTGATGCCGCAGCAAGCCCTTTGTTGAACATGTTCGGCTGGCGGATTGGCGGGTTTTTTCTGTGCATTTGTCTGTTGTACCTGGCTGGCTGTGAATCTGCGCTGCTGCAGCAGGTCTCGCCGGCCAGCCAAAATACGCCGCCCCCCGATATCGAAAGCACCAGCGCTCAACCCGAAGCAGTCCTGGCGGCTTTCATGGAAGATTGGTCGGCGCAAGACTTTGCCGGCATGTATGGACGGCTCGCCAGCCGCAGCCGCGCGCTCTACTCGCAAGCGCAATTCACCGATCAATATACATCCGCGCACAGCAGCCTTCGTTTCGCCAGTGTCGAGCATCAGCTGCGGGGGCTTGAATATCAAGGCGCGACAGCCGTGCTCACCTATGACATCGCCATCAGCTCTCCCACTTTCGGCACGATTGACGACAACGACCGGGTGATGCGCATGTTGCCCGAAAGCGGCTGGAAGATCGCCTGGTCGCCGATGGATATCATCAATGGCATGTCAGCGCGCGCCCGTTTGACCCCCAGCGCCGACTTCCCGCCCCGCGCCGATATCTATGCGCGTGATGGAACCCACCTGGCGCAGCAAGGCGGCATCATCTACAGCCTCTATGCTGTCCAGGACGACATGCCTGGCATCGAAGACTGCCTGGCCACGCTGGCGGCGGCAACACGGATGGAAATCAGCGCATTGCGCCGCAGCTTCGCCGATTATCTGGGCGAAACCCGCTTTCATATCGCCGAACTCGACCAGTCGCGCTATGACAGCTACCGCGAGGCGCTGGCCCGGGATTGCGACATCACACGCAGCGAAGGCGCATTCAGCAAGGTGCGCAGCTACAATTCGCGCAGTTATTATGGCCAGGGCAGCGCTGCGCACACAGTCGGCTACATCGGTGCCATCCCCGCCGATGAGCTGGAACGTTGGCAGGCGCGCGGTTATGAGTCGGGCAATGTGATCGGCCGCACGGGCATCGAAGCCGCTTATGAAACCGTGTTGGCGGGGAATCCACAGCGATTTTTGCGCATAGTCGAGACCGGCGGCGCTGTCATCCGCGAGTTGGCAGGCGCGACCGGCACCGCGCCTCGCTCGGTCACATTGACGCTCGACCGCAACATGCAGGCTATCATGGCGCAAGCGATTGCCGACGCGGTCAATTATGCCCTGCCCAGTTGGGGAGCATTGACGGCGGGTGGCTCGCTCGTCGCCTTGGATGTCAACACAGGCGCTGTGCTGGCTATGGCGAGTTATCCCAGCTTCGACCCGCAGCTATTCAATCCCGATACGGAATACCGGATCGCAGCGGCTTTGCAAAGGTTGAATAGCGATGGCCGCAGCCCCCTGACCAACAAAGCGCTGGCTGAGCAGTATACGCCGGGCAGCGTCTACAAAATCGTTACGGCGCTGGCTGCTGGTAGCGAAGGCATCTGGGGACGCGATGAAATCTTCGACTGCACGTATATCTGGCAGGGCAGGGGCAGGTTCAGCTTTGACGACGCCCGCGAATCGCGCACCGACTGGCGCTTGCTCGAGCCAGGTCCGCCGCCGCCCACTGGTCCTGTCAGCATGGCGCAGGCGCTGGCCGCCTCGTGCAATCCCTTCTTCTATGAAATGGGCGCGCTGCTATTCGAGCGAGACGCCAACCTGCAAGTCGAGTACGCCGAGTTGCTCGGTTTGGGCAGGCCCACCGGCTTGGGCGCGCTGGGCATCGAGGCAGCTGGCGAACTCGCCCCACCACGCGCCGGCACAGAAGCCATCAACAATGCCATCGGGCAGGGCAGCGTCGGCGTTACGGCAGCCCAGATGGCGCAGATGACTATGTTGATCGCCAATGGCGGCGCATTTTGGCAGCCCCATATCGTCAGTCATATCGGGCGGCCCGGCGCGCCTGGCTATGAAGTAGTGAACGAGCCCCTGCTGGCGGCGCAGCTGGAATTGCATGCCGATGCGCTGGACATCATACGCGAGGGCATGTGCCTGGCTACGACCGACCGCGACCTGGGCACAGCCGCGGGAGTTTTTGGCGATGCGCCCTACACCATCTGTGGCAAAACGGGCACCGCCGAAACCCTGGGCAATCCGCATTCCTGGTTCGTGGCTTTTGCCCCGCGCGAAGAGCCAGAGATCGCGCTGGCCGGCGTCATGGCGCATTCGCGAGAAGGCAGCGAGGTGGTCGCGCCCATGATCCGCCGCATCCTCGACGATTATTGGGGCTACAGCCAAAAGCCCTACCCCGAATGGTGGGCAGAGCCCTACATCCCGGTCAAGACGCAGAGCCAGGCGCTGGCGGAATATCTGGAAGACAGCTAGGCGATCTTGCGCAGCGCCGCCTCGCTAAATCGCTGGTATTGCAGCCGCATCCTGGCAGCCGATTCGGCATCGGTCGCGAACTGGTCAAAGTGCGCAAGCCGCAGCGCGCCCCATAGATCCCAAAAAGGCAGCGCGCTTGCATCCAGCGCCGGGTTCAGCGCCAGATAAGCAGCTGTATACTGCTGCATCGCCGCTGCGCCCAGCGACCACAGCATCTCCAGCCGGCTCTTGCCCAAATCGGCCAGCGGGTCCCCCAACATGGCATCTTCCCAGTCAATGATGCCGGTCAGTTGCCCATCCGCCCACAACAGATTGCCCAGCCAAAAATCGCCATGCAGCAAAACTGGCGGATTAACGACCAGCCTGGGCAGCGCCGAGCGAATGCGCAGCCAGTCGCCTCCGCGTGGTTCCAGGTCGCTCGCCAGCAGCCCAGCGGCTTGTGGCAGGAATCCCAGCTGCAGCCGCCGCCAGTCGACCGTATGTATGGCATGCAATATTTCTGCCAGCCTGTGTGGCTTTGCGGCAGATTGGACCGCGCCAGGCAAGTGCGTGAGGACGAAGAAAGGCGGCTCGTGCTCGGTATCCAGATGAAGAGGCTGGGCAGTGGGCAAACGGCTTTTTTGCAGCGCGGCCAGCAGGCGAAATTCGTCGCGGGCGATGTGCGGGTTGCGCTTGCGGTCGCGCTCGCCATGTGTCAACAGGACGAGCTCGCGGTCTGTGCCGTCGGCCTCGCGGATATGCAGCCTGGTCGCCCGCCGACTGTGCGGATGTGTCTGCGCCAGTTTCCAATCGGCATCGATAGCGCGCAGTGAGCGGACGATTACGGGCGGGGGCACGGACATGGATTGGGCTATACAAACGAAATTCAGGCGAGCCTCGCCAATTGCCAGTTCGCCGACAGGTAGATCAGTCCGCGATTTTCCAACTGCTCGATGACTTCGCTGTGCCCTTCGACGGTGAACGAAAAGGCATATGACAAGGCATCAATCACCGGTCCGGCCACTTCGTGCGCGCGCAGGTCGATCCAGTATTGGCCGGGCAGCAGGTTGATCTGGTCAATCTGGCATTCCAGCGCGCAGTCCTGCGTCAGAGCCAGTTGGCGGCGCGCCGACATGGGCACATCTACGCAGCTGAGCACTGTGCCGGCCGGGTCGATGATGCGGATAGAGAAGATATAATGTGGCGTTGGCTCTTTGACTTGCAGGGCGACGCGAAACAAAGCCGAATCGCCGGTGGCAATGCTGTCGATCGCCTGCCGCGTTTCTACATCGTGCATGCTGATGCCCGCCACGCGGAAGCTGCCGGTGCCTTCGCGCTGGGCGGCGCTTGTGATTGTCTTGTCGTCAATAATTGTCGAGCGGTCCATCGAGCTTTCGAAGTAGGCGTTGAGGATGTCGTGCGGCGAGCCTTCGGCGGCGATGCGCCCGTCTTTGATGTAGAGAGCGCGCTGGCAGATGCGCTCGATTGCATAAGGATTGTGCGTGACAAAGATGATGGTTACGCCGCTGTTCGCCAGCTCGTCCATGCGGTTGAGGCACTTCTTGCGAAAGTTGACATCGCCCACCGAAAGCACCTCGTCTATCAACAAGATCTCTGCATCGACATTGACCGCCACGCTGAAACCGAGGCGCGCCTGCATGCCGCTGGAATATTGCCAGACCGGCTGGTCGAGCCAATCGCCCAGCTCTGAGAAGGCTTCGACCTCGGGCATTTTGGCGTCCATCTGGCGCGCGGTGAAGCCCATGATCGCGCCCAGCAGCTTGATATTCTCGCGCCCGGTCAGCTCGCGGTGGATGCCAGACGACAGCTCGATCATGGGGAAGAGCCGCCCAGTGGCCACGACGCTGCCATGCGTGGCCGGACAAACGCCGGCAATGAGCTTGAGCAAGGTGCTCTTGCCAGCGCCATTCTTGCCCACGATGCCCAGCGACTCGCCTTGCTCGATGGCGAATGACACCTCGCGCAGCGCCCAGGGACCATAGGCTTCGCGGTCATCGACAAACTGCCCGCGCAATTGGTCCCAGCGCTGGCGCAGGTAGGGACGCAGCGGAAAGCCATAGCGCTTCCACAAATCGCTCGCTTCGACAGCCAGTTGCTTAGGCATGGGCGCTAGACCACATCGGCGAAGTAACGCGACATCGTATTGAAGAGCGGAAAAGCCACCACCAAGCCCAAACCAATGACGATGAGACTGGTCAACAGCAGGTTCAGGTCGGGCGGCTGTCCAAAGACAAAAACGCGCCGAAAGCCATCTATGATGCCCACAGCTGGATTGAGCGTGTGCAGCAACTGCATTCTCGATTCAAGCTCGCCACTGCCATAGATGACAGGCGTAAGAAAGAGCCAAACTTGCATGATTTGTCCGATGCCATGCAGCAGATCGCGCCGATAAATGGTGATGGCAGAAACGCCGATGCCCACCGTCCACGACAGCAAGCCCAGCTGCAGCACCAGCAGCGGCAGCCACAGCCAGGCGGCGGTAATGGGAATGCCCAGCAGCTGCAAAGCGACCACCAGCACCACAGCCGCCATCAAAAAGTCGAAGAAGTTGGTGAGCAAGACGACAAAGGGAAAGATCTGGCGCGGCACAGGCATCTTGCGCAGCAGGTTGCCATTGGAGATCACCCCATAGGGGATGCGCACGACCGAGCTTTGAAAGAATGTCCAGGGCACGGTCGCGGCGAAGACAAATGCCAGACGCGGCGCGCCTTCGCTGTCTACATTGACCAAGCCGCCCAGGAAGCTGTAAATGGCTGTCGCCAATATCGCCGGGATGATCGCCCACAGCGGACCCAGCACAGTGCGGCGGTAGCGCGCGCGGATATCGCGGCTGACCAGCGCAATCAGCAGATGCCAATAGCTCAGCCAACGTTGGCGCCTGTCGGCAGACGGGTTGTTGTTCGACCAGCGACTCATCGCGTTCCCTGTATGCTGCCCGTCTATTATCGCGGCGATTGCAGTTTTTTCTACCCCATCCCCGGCCCTTCCCCATATCAATGGAGAAAGGTGTCTCGTCGAGAAACCTGTGCGTTTATTGCTAATCTGTAAGAAAACGAGCATCAGGATTCAGCTTCTCTGAATGCGCTCCCCATCCCTGATGCTTCGGGGAGGGGGTTGGGGGGAGGGGTAGACCCGCCTATACGCCGCGTTGCTTCTGCTGAGGCGGCTTACGATGCTTGGCATGCCGCATGCGTCTGCCGCAGCAGCGATTCCATCTGGCGCAGTGTCTGCTCGCGGCTGGCCTGGCGCGCGCGCAGCGGCCTGCCAAAGCGCACGCAGATCTCTGCATCGCGATAACAGGCGAACATCATTTGGAAAGTCGCTGCCAGAAAGTTGCGCTTGTCTGCTTCGCGATAGCGCCGCACCAGCGGATTCTGCAACGCTCGTCGCGAAAGCACGCCAGCCACAGCCAGCGGCACAATCGTCAGTTCGGGCACATGCCGCGCGAACAAGTCGATGCTGTGCGTCCAGCTGGGCAGAGAGGCGAGAGCGGTGCCCAAATCCAGCGCAGGATCTGCTTCAATCTCCCCACGCGGAAAAAGCAGCAGCGAGCCGCCGCTTTGCAGATGACGGATTGATTGGCGGATCGCAGCGTAGGGACGCGCCTCGTCCACCACGATGACATATTGGCGGAAATGCGTCAGACCGGGCAAGATGCCAAAATCCTTCGCCAGCAGCAGGGTGTCGTGCCGCGGCAAAGCCATCAGCGCCGCGTGCGCATCGCCCAAGCCAGCGTGATTGCTCACCAGCAACAGCGGTCCCACGCGTGGAATGTCCTCTGCGCCAGCAATGTGAATGCCATTGGCGGCGATCTCCACCAGCCAGCGACACGCGCCTTGCAAGTGGCGGTCGCGCGCGATGACCCCTTCCATCTTCAGGCCCAGCCGCACCAGCTCCAGCACGAAAGGCAGGCAGAGCGCGTGCAGCAGCGCATTCAGAATAGCAGATCGGCAGCAGAACGCCTCGACCACCGAAGTGGACATGGCGCGGTATAGCGGCCAGGCAGACACCGGCTTGCCCCCTTTGTTGCGCGCAAATCACGCCCTCAGTCTTCCCTAGCAATTTAGAGGAAAAGGCGGAATTCGTCCACAAATAACCGAATGGTGGGCGAGTCGCGGGCGAGTCAGCTCCTTGCCACTACACCGGCTCTATAAGGTTTGTCCGCTATTGACTGCATGGCGATCAAACCTGTCCCCATCCCCCGGTCCCCCACAAGGAAGGATGAGGAGCATGCAAGCTGAGATTTTAGCAAGAAAGCCCCTCCCTCATTTTGGGGGAGGGGTGTGGGGTGGGGGTTTAGCGCCGTGAAGGCTCAGCCGGGTTGCTCGATGGCGGCGGGACGGGTCTGGGCGGCACGGATGCGCGCCAAATCAAACTTCTGCGCGCGGTCGAACTTGTAGATGCCGTTCTGTTCTTGATAGATATCCGTCAGCTGGGTATAGCAATAGCCGAACATATTGACATCGTCCAGCAGGATGGCGCAAA
Source organism: Anaerolineae bacterium (assembly GCA_022824565.1). Taxonomy (GTDB): domain Bacteria; phylum Chloroflexota; class Anaerolineae; order Aggregatilineales; family Phototrophicaceae; genus UBA6055. The sequence continues at coordinate 13,465 of JAJDZQ010000036.1, forward strand.
GCTGCTCGAAGCGCTCATAAAACTCGTCCAGGCTGTTTGGTCTGGTGCCATAGCCCCAGCTGTCTTCGCCCTCTTGTACATCGGGATTCCACCAAATGCCGCCAAATTCGCTGACGAAAAAGGGCTGTCCGCGATAAGCGATTGACCAACGCGTGTTGCCGACCATGCGCGCCGGGATGCCCCATTGGCTCGCGTCATTGAGGTAGGGGTCGCATTCTGCCAAGCCACTGTGCTGCTTGCGGAAGGTCGGCGGGTCTTGTGTGTAATCGTGGCTGTCATAGACATCGGCTTCGGGCACGCGGTGCGAATAGCCAGAGGTATCCAAAACGGGACGGGTGCTGTCGAAGGCTTTGGTCGCCAGGTACATGCCGCGCGTGACATCGTCCAGCGCTGTGATGCGATCGCCGAGCGTCTGCCAGGTTTCGTTGAGCGGACACCAGCCGACGATGCAGGGGTGCGAATAATCGCGCTCCAGGCATTCCAGCCACTGGGTGATGTAGTCGGGACCGGGCGTCTGATGCTCGCCATTGAGCGGGCCATTGCCGCTGCAGCCCCAATCGCCAAATTCGCCCCAGACGATATAACCCAGGCGGTCGGCATGATACAAGAAACGTTCTTCAAAGACTTTTTGATGCAGGCGCGCGCCGTTGAACCCCGCCGCCATGCTCAGCTCGATATCGCGCAGCAGCGCCGCATCGTTGGGCGCGGTCATGATGCCATCGGGATAATAGCCCTGGTCGAGCACCAGGCGCTGGAAGACCGTCTCGCCATTGATCTGGATGGCTTTGCCAACGATAGCAATGGCGCGCAAGCCGGCATACGAGCGCGCGCTGTCGATGATGTCGCCGTCGCTTTCGAGCAGCTCGATATGCAAGTCGTACAAGTGCGGGTCGCCGATCGACCAGGGGCGCAGCCGATCGGCCGGGATTGCCAGGTCGAGTCGCGGCGCCAGGTCATAGGCAGCGCTGCATTCGGCTGTGGCGACAACGCCCGCGGCATCGGACAAAGTGGCGCGCAGTCGCAGGCCAGGCGCATTGCCGCTGATGGGCTGCTCAAGGCGGATGGTCGCGTTCGCCAGGTCGGGCGTGATGCGCGGACGCCGCAGCGAGAGTTCTGGCACTGGTTCCAGCCAGACCGACTGCCAGATGCCGGTGGTGCGCACATAAACCGCGCCGCTGGGGTCATAGTCGCGGGTTTGTTTGCCGCGCGGCTGGGGGCTGGTCGCGTCATCTCGCGCCCGCAGCACGATAGTTATGGAGTCGCCAGCTTCGGCCACGCCGCTCAAGTCGCAGCAGAAGGGGCTGAATCCGCCGCGATGCCGCCCCACTTCCACACCATTGATCCAGACGGTGCTGTCATAGTCAACCGCCTGAAAGTGCAGCAAGATGCGCCGCCCCGCCCACTCGGCCGGGAGCTGCAGGCTGCGCCGATACCAGACCGCGTGCATAAAGTCGGGATTTTCGATGCCCGATAATGCCGACTCGGGGCAAAAAGGCACGCTAATGCGATCGCGAAGCTGGCGGTCGCGCAAACCACGTTCCAGGCCGCTGTCGCCCGGGTCGATCTCGAATTGCCATTCGCCATTCAAACACAGCCAGTCATCGCGCATGAATTGCGGGCGCGGGTATTCGCTGCGGGGGATATCGGACATGGTCTTCTCCTGCGCTTGGGTCTGTTGCATGCGACCCCTCCCCCAGTACGAAGGAGGGGCTTTTTACAATTTCTTCCGAAGTGGAAGTGTTGTGGTTCCGCGATGGTCCTACTCAAACAGGGCGAAGTCTTCCAGACGGGTCTGGGCATCGGCCAGCGCCTGCTCGGGCGTCTTCTCGCCGATCATCGCCGCGGAAAGCTCTTCATCCATGATGGATTCAAACGCGGTGCTCCAGTTTTCACGCGGCGGGATGACAGCGCTCGGGACGAATTCGGCATATTCCTGACGATGCGGATAGCCGTTGTAGACATCGCTGTTGACGACCGAGGTGTTGACCGCGGAGTGACCGGTGCGCGCCCATTCGATGTTGTTGTCATTGAGATAATGCAGGAAGGTCAATGTCGCTTCGAGCTTCGCGGGGTCGGGGTCGTCGCCTTGCGGAATGATCCAGGCGTGGCTGCCAGCCCAGGCGGCCGGCTGGTCGAACACGGTGGGGAAGTTGTGCACATAGTAATTCTTCAGCGCGCCTTCTGGATCGGCAACCTGGTTGTCATAGAAGTTGACCACCCAGGTGCCATTGATATGGCCGCCATTTTCGCCATTCAGGAAGATTTCCTGAGACGCGCCATAATCGACATTGTCGGTGATATGCCCTTCGTCGCGCAGCATAATCAGGAAGTTCAGCGCGTTCAGACCCGCTTCCGTGTTGATGTCGGGCATGCCGTCTTCAGCTTCGACGGTGCCGCCTGCTTGCTGATAGACCAGCGCCATCCAGTTGCGGCTCAAGCCATTGGTCCACATGCCGAGGAAGGGCAAGCCCGTGGCTTCTTTGAAAGTCTCGGCGTGCGACATGAATTCGTCCATGCCATAGGGGATATCGGGCGTGCCGTCGTCATTGACCAAGCCAGCCGTCGCCCAGTGATCGACATTGATATGCCAGAGGTGGCCGTGCAGGTCGAGCGGGATGCCATAGAGCTCGCCATTGAATTCCACGAAGCCGCGGGCGCTGTCGGTCAAGTCGCTCGCATCGATACCGGCGCCAGCGAGCACATCGTTCAAGGGCGTCAGCAAACCGCGCGAGGCGTAGTTGGGGATGCGCCGGCCGTGCAGCACCATGATGTCTGGCGGTGTGCCAGCAGCCAGGTTGGCGTTCAGCTCGGTGACGCCGGGCCAGTCAACGACCACGGTGTTGACATGGATTTCGTCTTGCGTGGCGTTGAAGGAGTTGGCCAGCGTCTGAATGATGCCGCATTCGCCATAAGCCTCGGACAACTCGATGGTTTCGCCGAATTCATCGGCGCATTCACCGAAGAAGCGCATAAAGGTAACTTCCATCGCATCCTGCCCGGCGACCGGCACAACGACCAGCGCAAGCAGCATGGCTATGACCAGTAGAGCTTTCGTTCTGTACATGATTTGTGTCCTTTCAGGATTGCTAATTGAAACGTATACAGAGTCAGAATAGGCAGGCGTCGATAGGCATTCCTCTCTACTTGATGCCGCTGTTTATGGCGATGCCGCTGATGATGCGGCGTTGAAAAACGAAGAAGAAGATGATGATTGGCATAGCGGTGAAGATCGCCGCCGCCATGTCGCGCCCATAAAAGTTGACATCTCCCCAGGCTTGATTCAATTTGCGCAAGCCGATGACAATCGTGTAGACATCGCTGCTCGTGGCGGAGATGATGGGCCACAAATAGCTGTTCCAATTGCCCAAAAAGGTGAAGATGGCGAGGGCGGTGATCACCGGCGCAGAAAGCGGGATGATGATGGTCAGGAAGATGCGCAGGCGCCCCGCCCCGTCCATCATGGCGGCTTCTTCGAGCTCCAGCGGGATGCCGCGGAAGAACTGCGTCATCAAAAAGACCGCAAACGACGAGGCGATGCCGGGCAAGATCAGCGCGATCAATGTGTTGTGCAGTTTCAGGTTGGAAAACAGCAGGTAGACGGGCAGAAAAGTCGCCTCGAAGGGCACCATCAAACCTGCCAGCACCAGAACATATAACACGCGCTTGAAATAAAAGTCGAGCCGGGCGAAGGCATAAGCCGCCAGCGAACAGACGACAAGCTGCGCCAGGGTGTGGGTGACTGAGACCACCAGGCTGTTGCCCAGCCACTTCCACAACTGGCCGCTTTTGAGAATAAAAGCCCAGTTATCTGTTGTGAATGGGTGAGGGATGAGGCTGGCGAGGTTGCGCTGCAAGGCTGGCTCGGGGCGGAACGAAGTCGCAACCGTCCACAGCACCGGCAGCATCCAGACAAAGGCGAAGAGCCCCAGCGCGACCAGGTAGATGCGTTCTTGCCGGCTCTGCCGCCGATTCTGATTGCGCTTCAGCTGCGCGCCCACCGCCGTCATCTAGCTGCCCACTCCTTGATCGCGGAAAGCGACCAGCTGTATCAGAGATATCACCAACAGCACGGCGAACATAATCACCGCCATCGCCGTGCCATAACCCACCTGGAAGTAGAGGAAGGTCGTCTCGAAGATGTTATAGACGATGGTGCGGGTGTTGCCGGCGGGTCCGCCCCCTGTCATGACATCGACCTGCCCGAAGATCTGGAACGACGCGATCACCTGCAAGATGCACAAGAAGGCGAACGGTCTGCGCAAGCCCGGCAGCGTGATATGCAAGAACTGCCGCCGGCGATTGGCGCCATCGACCTTGGCCGCGTCGTACAGGGACTGCGGAATATCCTGCAAGCCCGCCAGAAAAATCAGCATGGAAAAGCCGACAGTCCACCACAGAGTCGTGAAAGACACCACCAACGTGGCCAGATCGCCCTGGTCGAGGAATGGGATGGGTCCCGCGTTAAATTGCTCCAGGAAGGCGTTGATCAAGCCGCGGTCGGACGAGGCGAAGACGCGCGCCCAGATCAAACCGATGACCGTCACCGCCATGATATTGGGCAGATAAAAGATGGTGCGGAAGATACCGATGCCCCTGACAGGCCGATTGAGCATCAGCGCGAAACACAATCCCACAAAAATGATGGGGATCGTCAGCGCGACGAAGAGGATGGTCTGTTCAAAGGCTTGCTGAAATTGCGTGTCGCGCGTCAGCAGGCGCTCGAAGTTCTTCAAGCCGATGTAGCGGATGTTCGTGCCCATGATTTCCCACTTGTGCAGCGAGATGTAAAAGGTCTGGAAGATGGGCAGGATGGTGAAGATGGCGTAGAGGATGCCGAAGGGCAAAATAAACAGGAATGCCGTGATGGTCTGCTGCATCTTGGGCGGCAGCTTCTCGTGGAAGCGGCGGTACGGGGCGAACAGCGGGTCGAAGACTTCCAGCAAGCCCAGCAGAAAGTCGACCACGCGCCCGGGACTGAAGTCGGTCATTGGCGCGCGCTCCACATTCGGGTGGCGACGCTTTCGGCAGAAAAGCAGCGAATCAAAACGATATCTTCAATAAGCTAGCAGGCACAACGCAAACTATTGCACTGGCGCGCAGGCTTGTCAAGAGATTGCTGGCGTTCTGCGCTCATCGCCATTCCAGCGCGCCGTCATGCAAACGCCCGAAGCGCAGCATCAAGATATCTTTCAGGTAATTCTGATACAGCTTCCAGGGATGCCGCGCCCCTTGTTTGGGCAAGCCGGGCAGGGCGCGCTGCACATAACCAGAAGTGAAATCGACAAACGCCGCTGACTGCATATCGTCCGACCAGCGGGGTGTGCACTGCGCATAACCGCGCCGCCCCATATGCTTCAGCAGGCGGCAGACATATTCGCAGACCAGCTCGGCTCGCAAGGTCCACGAGGCATTGGTATAGCCAAAAGCCGACGCCAGGTTGGGCACGCCGCTGTACATGACGCCTTTGTAGCTGTGTGTTGCGCCCAGCTCAATTTCTGCGTCATCGACCAGAATGCGCAGGCCGTGCAAGATGCGCATGACCAGCCCGGTGGCGGTTACGATGAGTTCCGCGGGCAGCCGCTCGCCCGATTCCAGCACGATGCCCGCTTCGTCAAAGCGCTGGATGCGGCCGGTCATCACCTTCACCTTGCCAGCGCGCATCGCTTTGAACAGGTCGCCATCTGGCACCAGGCAGACGCGCTGATCCCAGGGCTGATAACGCGGATTGAAGTGGCGCTCGATGTCAAAGTCATTGCCCAGTTCGCTGCGAACGCCCTCCAGGATGGCCGCGCGCGCTTCGTCTGGTTTGCTGCGGGCAAAGTGATATTGAAGCATGCTGCGCAGGATCAGCCGCCAGCGGGTCAGCTTGCTGCCCAGCCAAAATGGCAGCCTGGCCTGCAGCCGCAAAGCCAGCTCGTCCCGCGCCGGCATACTGACGATATAGCTGGGCGAGCGCTGCAGCATGGTTACCTGAGCGGCCTCGCGTGCCAGAGCCGGCACCAGCGTGACAGCTGTCGCGCCACTGCCGATGACCACCACGCGCTTGCCTCGATAATCAAGATCGCTGTGCCAAGCCTGCGGATGCACGATCTGCCCCTGGAACGAGTCCATGCCTGCCCAGGCGGGCGTGTAGCCGCGGTCGTAGCGATAATAACCCGTGCACATAAACAGAAATTTGCATTGCACTTGATAACTTTGGTCTCCGCTGGTCTCGATATCGACTGTCCAACGCGCCTGAGCGCTCGACCAGTTGACCTGGCGGACGCGCTGTTGGAAGCGGATGCGCTGGTCGATGCCAAATTCGCGCGCGGTATCTTTGAGGTATTGCAAGATCGCCGCGCCATCGGCGATTGCTTGCTCGCCGCGCCAGGGACGAAAACGATACCCCAAGGTATACATGTCGCTGTCGCTGCGCACGCCGGGAAAGCGAAACAAGTCCCAGGTGCCGCCGATGCTTTCGCGCGCCTCGACAATCTGCCAGCGCAGCCCGGGGCAACGTCGCTCCAGGTAATAGCCGGCCGCGATGCCCGAGATGCCCGCGCCGACGATGAGTACATCCAGTGCCTCGCGCATGGGCACGATTATGCCAGCCTGCGCACGATTTTGAAGCCCGTCCCGGTGAAACCATAGAGTATTGCGCATTTTTTTTGACACAGAGGGCACAGAGAACACAGAGAACACAGAGGTAAAAATCTCTCGGTGTACTCTTTTACTCGGTGAACTTGGTGGTTCAGTTTACTTTCATACCTACATTGGTCTTTCTCCTGCTCCGCGCGCAATTCTCACTTTGCCCGCGGCGGCCCGTGTGGTTAAATACAAGGCGAGCGACCCAGCCAGCCAGCCATGCGAGCGCAGCCATGCCCGACAATGATGCTTTTGTCATCTGCCAGGACTTGTACAAAATCTTCAAAGTCGCCGATATTGAAGTCATGGCGCTGCAAGGCCTGGACCTCACCGTCATGGAAGGCGAGTTGGTGGGGGTTGTCGGCGCGAGTGGCAGCGGCAAGACAACCTTGATGAATGTGCTGGGCGGTTTGACGCGCCCTTCGGCTGGCACCGTGCTGGTCGATGGCGAAAACCTGCTCAAACTCAGCACGCGCGAACTGACCAACTATCGCCAGGTCGAAGTCGGCTTTGTCTGGCAGCAGGGCAGCCGCAACCTCATCCCCTATTTGTCGGCGCTGGACAATATCAAGCTGCCCATGACCTTGGCGGGCCGAGCCGGCGGCGATATCGACAGGCGCGCCCGCGAACTCATGGACAAGGTCGAGCTCAGCGACCGCTATGACCACAAGCCCCTGCAGCTGTCTGGCGGCGAACAGCAGCGCGTCGCCATTGCTGTGGCGCTGGCCAACGAACCGAAACTGCTGCTGGCGGACGAGCCCACCGGCGAGCTGGATTCGGCGACATCCGACCAGGTCTATGCGCTCTTCCAGCGGCTCAACCGCGAGGACGGTTTGACCATCTGCATCGTCAGTCATGACCCCCAGATCGCCCAGCATGTCGGGCGGGTGGTGGCCATCCGCGATGGCAAGTTGGCCAGCGAGACAGTCCGTCGCCGCGCCGACAGCCAACAGCCGGCCGATGCCACAGCCGAGGCAAGCTGGGAAGACCGCTTTGAAGAGCTTATCGTTTTGGACAGCAGCGGGCGTCTGCAAATCCCCAAGCAATTCCGCGAAGAACTGGGTTTTGCAAACCGCGTGGAGATGGAAATGACGGATGATGGCGGCATCGTCATCCGGCCAGCCCATAACCTCGAGCAGACTTCGTCGCAAGCCGAGATCCAGCTGCAGCGAGAGATCCGCGCGGGCGAAGATGGACGTGGGCGCAATTGGCTGCGCAGGCGGCAGGCATGAACGACACAGCGATCGCCGCACAAGCAGTTGGGCGCGTCTATGCGAGCGATTCGGGCGCGGTGCATGCCCTGCAAGATGTGAGTTTTGTGGTCGAGCGCGGGCAATTTGTGGTGCTGCGCGGGCGCTCGGGCAGCGGCAAGACCACTTTGTTGAATTGTCTGGGCGGGCTGGACGACCCAACCAGCGGCACGATCTGGATTCAAGACCAGGATATTTCGCAATTGGACGAAGCGGCGCGGACCCGTTGGCGGCGCAGCAGCATCGGCTTTGTCTTCCAACAGATGGGTTTGCTGCCCAGCTTCTCTGCCTATGAAAATCTCGATGTCATGGCGCGCTTGGGTGGCGTGCCGCGGGGCGAACGGCGCGAGCGCATCCTGGCTTGCCTCGACCTGGTTGGCCTGCTGGATTATTACGATCATCGCCCGTATGAAATGTCTGGCGGGCAGCAGCAGCGCATCGCCATTGCCCGCGCCCTGGTGACGCAGCCGCAGCTCATCCTGGCTGACGAACCGACCAGCGAGCTCGATAGCGAGACCACGCACGACATCCTGACGGCATTGCAAGTTTTCGTGCGCCAGCAAGGCGTTTCTATCTTGCTTTCCAGCCACGACCCGATTGCCGATGACTATGCCGACCGCGTAATCAACCTGCGCGACGGTCGCATCCACCCCAGCGCCTGACAGCCGGCATCGGGATATGTCCTGCAACTCGGTGTACTCGGTGGTGCAGTTTTTCATTTTTTCTTGTCTTTACTGAGGAGTGGGAGCCAACGGATTCATGTTCGCTGCTCTGTTGCTATTTTTCTTGCTGGGCGACAGCATCCTCTTCAGCGATGTCAGCCAAAGCGCCGGCATCAGCGCCACGCACCGCGCCATCTGGAATGAAGATGCGCCCGGACCCTACCCCGATGGTTATCTGGCGGCTGGCAGCGGCTGGGCGGATTATGATAACGATGGCTGGGTCGATCTGTTTGTCGCGGGCAACCTCGCCCCCAACGCGCTCTACCGCAATCTGGGCGCTGGCGAATTTGTTGTTTCGCCCCACAACCACCAGTTGCAGCTGCCCGATATCCCCAGCGGCGGCGCGGTCTGGGCGGATTATGACAACGATGGCTGGCGTGACCTGTATGTGCTGAATATGGGCGCCAATACACTATTCCGCAATCTCGCTGGCGAAGGTTTTGTTGATGTGACCCTGGCGGCTGGGGTGGGCGACAACGGCAAGACCAGCTCGGCGGCCTGGGGCGATTATGACGAAGACGGTTGGCTCGACCTGTATGTGACCAACTGGGCTTGCCTGCCCGAATGCGAGCCCAGCGACTTTTCGCAAAGCCGCGACACGCTCTATCACAACAATGGCGATGGCACATTCACCGATGTCAGCGGCTTGCTGGGCTTCGAGGCGCTGCTGGGGGCGGGTTTCGCTGTCAGCTGGCTGGATTATGACGACGACCGCGACCTGGATTTGTATGTGGTCAACGACAAAGCGGTGAATGCGCTGGGCAATGTGCTGTGGCGCAACGATGGGGCGGGCTGCGCGGGCTGGTGCTTTCGCAATGTCTCGGCGCTCGCGGGCGCAGACACAATCGTGCATGGCATGGGCTTGGCTGTCGGCGATTATGACAACGATGGCGATATCGACCTGTACTTTTCCAACATGGTGCGGTCGATGGCGCTGCTGGAAAACCGCGGCGATGGGCGCTTTGGCGATGTGGCAGAACGGGCCGGCGTCGCCTATCACACCGGCGAGGCAGTCGGCTGGGGCACCAGCTTCTTCGATTATGACAACGATGGCTGGCTGGATTTGTATCTGGCGGCGACCGGCATCTCGCCCATTTATGGCAAAGCCGGCATGCACTATGCCTATCCCGATAGGCTCTATCACAACCAGGCCGGTGGCGGTTTTCGCGCTGTGCCGGGCGAGCTGTTCAGCGCCGCTGCCGAGCCGAGCATGGGCTTTTCCAGCGCCGACTTCGACCGCGATGGACGCATCGACTATCTGCTCACGATCTGGGACAGCGGGCATCGGCTGTATCAAAATGTCGGTGTGGCTGGCTTGGTGAACAACTGGATCGCCTTCGACTTGCAGGGCGGCGACGGAGTCGACCGCGATGCGATCGGCACGCGCGTGATTGTCGAAACTGACGATGGCTTGAGACAGCTGCGCGAACTGAAAAGCGGCTCGAGCCTGGGCGCGGGCGAAGAGCTGGCGCTGCATTTTGGGCTGGGCGAAAGCGAAATCCGCCGCGTCATCGTCAGCTGGCTGGATGGGCTTGTTCACGAATACAGCCAACTGCCGATCAACCAGCGCTGCCTGATCACGCGTGTGACCATGCAATGCGCAGGCGGCAGCGACACTTGATGCTCGCTGTGTCATAATAGACAACGATTCCTGCGCGCGCGGATAGAGAACAGAGATATGGCGAAGAACAAAAACCTGCACCAAGCCAAGTCCAACAAAAAAGACGAGTTCTACACGCAGCTAGCCGACATCGAAAACGAACTCCGCCATTACAGCGACCACTTCCGCGGCAAGGTCGTCTATTGCAATTGCGATGACCCGCGCGTCAGCAACTTTTTTCACTACTTCGCCTACAACTTTCGCCTGCTGGGGCTGAAGAAGCTCGTCACCACCTGCTACAAAAATCAACAGATGGACATGTTCAGCCAAAACGACAGCGAGCGCGCCATCTACCTGGAATATGACGGCACACAGAACGAGACCGGCGTGCCCGCAGTCGAAGATATCGGCGTCTGCTACTTGGCCGGCGATGGCGACTTCCGCAGCGACGAGTGCATCGAGCTGCTACAGCAAGCCGACATCGTGGTGACCAACCCGCCTTTTTCGCTGTTTCGGGACTATGTGGCGCAGTTGATCGAGCATGACAAGAAATTTCTGATAATTGGTCATCAGAACGCGATTACTTACAAAGAGATTTTCCCGCTGATTAAAGACAACAAATTGTGGCTGGGGTATGGCACGATGGGAAGAGATATGCTTTTTGATGTTCCCACTGATTACGGACAAGAATTGCTTGAAACGAAAAAAGAGGGCAGCGCTTACAGAATCGTAAATGGCGTCGTTATGGGCAGGTTGGGCAACGCTGCCTGGTTTACCAACCTTGAACATAGCAGAAGGCGCGAAGACCTCATCCTCTATAAGCGCTACAGTCCCGAAGAATATCCACATTACGACAACTATGATGCGATAGAGGTATCCAAGACGAAAGAGATCCCTATGGACTGGGACGGCGCGATGGGCGTGCCGATAAGTTTCCTGGATAAGCATTCGCCCGAGCAGTTTGAAATAGATGGGTTGTGTTGGCTGCTGCTTCGGGATATGGGAGCCGG
>JAJDZQ010000060.1 GCA_022824565.1 Anaerolineae bacterium
AATCGGCATATTCCGACCGGTTGGCGATTTCCAGGAAGTCTTCGACACTGAGGCGCGTGTCTGCTGGAGAACGTGTCAAGAGAGCCATAGGGATTTCATCCTTTGCTAGGCAACTACACAGAAAAAATGTCGCTGACGGCAAGCTCAAAACCGGGCAGGATGTCGCCGCCGGACAGCATGTCACCCTCGCGGTAGACGCGCATGCCAGCCAGGCTGTGCACATCGACGCGGCGCAAATCGGGGTGCACGATCCACACCTGCGGACAACCCGCGCGCAGCAGTTGGTCGATCTTCAAGTTGGTGTCGCCGACCGTGTTGGATGGCGACATGATTTCGATGGCCAGGTCGGGCGCAACTTCTACCCAGGTGTTCGGCAGTGGCTCGGGCGCTTTGGCGCGGCTGATGAAAGCGATATCCAGCCCGCGCACGGTGTCTCTGCCATCGGGATTGCGCTCCAGCACGAAACCTGCGTCGCCTGAGTAGATGCGCCCAAGCCTGTGTTGGTGGATGTAGCCACCTACCTTAATAATCAAGTGTGCCTCAATTTCTGCATGGACGGACCTCACAGTTGACATGGTGACGATTTCTCCTTCGACCAATTCAACACGGCAATCGGCATATTCCGGCCGGTTGGCGATTTCCAGGAAGTCTTCGACACTGAGGCGAGTGTCTGCTGGAGAACGTGTCAAGAGAGCCATAGTAGCACCATCCCTTTCTCTAGTTGCCACAACCAGATTATAGCGCAATTGGCATGCGGAGCCGTATTGACAGCAGCTGTAGGAAACAACGCGCCAAACAGCAGAAATCTGGTAGAATGGCAGGTATTGGCAAGCAAACTCATCTGTCTATGGTTCTGCGAAGGAGATTTGCACAATGAAACGTACCAGACGATTATTGATACTCTGCCCGCTGCTGGCATTTGCCCTGCTTCTTTTCGGTGTGCCAGCGCTGGCGCAAGATATGGGCAGTGGCGGCGCCATCATCGAGCCCAACTTCGGCGATGACCCCACCACTTTCAACCCCATTATTTCCAACGATGGCACATCCAACGATGTCATCGCCCGCATGTATCCCGACTTCGTCGGCGTAGACTCGGCGACTGTGCAATATGCGCCCGGCGTCAAAGGCGCGCTGGTGTCGGACTGGGATATCAGCGAAGACGGCATGACCTATACCTTCCACCTGCGCGATGACATGGTGTGGAGCGATGGCATGCCGATCACTGCGATGGATGTCGCCTGGTTCATGGATGCTGTGCTGAGTGGCGAAACTTCTTCGCCCCGCCAGGAGTTGATCGACCGCGTAGAAAGCTACGAAGTCATCGACGACCACACGTTGTCCATCACTTTCGACGAAGCCAACTGCACGCTCATCAGTACGTTGGCGCCGGTTACGCCCGTGCCCGCGCACATCTTTGAAGAAGCCTATGGCGACGACTATGCCGGCATGGACGAGAACGAATACAACCTCAACCCGACCGTGACCGGCGGCGAGGCTTTTGTCTTTGCGAACTTCCGCCCCGGCGAGCAGACTACCCTGCTGGCCAATGCCGATTTCACCGATGCTGAACAGGGCGCGGTCATCCCCGAAGGCTGGGTCTACAAAGTCGTCACCGACCAGGTTGTGCAGATGGAGCAATTCTTCGCCGGCGAGCTGACCTGGGTGGACAGCGTGCCGCAAGCCAACCGCGCAGATGTCAAAGAACGCGGCGCCGCGGGCGAATTCCAGACTTATGAGACGCCAGCCGGCACCATCCGCTTCTTGTCGCTGAATACAGCCGACCCGACCAACCCGCAAGATGGGCTGGACGAAGACGGCAACCCGATCGACCAGGGACATCACCCCATTTTGGGCGATGTGCGCGTGCGCCAGGCGCTGAACTATGGCATGAGCTTCGCTGAAGTCAACGATGGCGCGTTCTTCGGCACCGGCATCCCGGTCGCCTCGCATGTGCGCCCCACCGACTGGAGCTTCCCGGCCGGCTTGGAGCCCTACCCGTTCGATCCAGACAAAGCCATGCAACTGCTGGACGAAGCCGGCTTCACCGACAGCGATGGCGATGGCGTGCGCGAATGCAATGGCTGCCAGTACGCCGAAGAGGGCGCGCCGCTGGCTTTCACCGCCAAGACCAACGCCGGCAACACCAGCCAGGAAGCGCTTTACACCATCCTGCAAGACCAATGGAACGAGCTGGGCTTTGATGTCACAGTCGAGTTTGTCGAGTTTGGCACCCTGGTCAGCGAGTTTACGGCGCAGACCTACGATGCCATCGGCGTATTCTGGGGCTTGGCGACGCCGGCCGACCCCAACGGCATCGCCAGCATCTTCTTGCCCGAAGCCGATGTTGTGGGCGCTGGCTATAACACGCAGTCTTTCAACAATCCGCGCTTGAACGAGCTGATTGCCGATGCGCGCGTTGTGCCAGGCTGCGATGTGGATGTGCGCAAAGAGATGTATGGCGAGGCCTACCAGATCCTGCGCGACGAGTCGCCCTGGATTTGGATCAGCACCGGCGATGTGTTGCTGGCGGCGCAGACCACTGTGGAAAACTGGGCGCCGCGCCCGGGTGGCTCGCGCTGGAATATCGATGCCTGGATGGTCTCTGAGCAATAGACGGCAAGCAGGCAACACTACCGTAGAAGCTAGTTGCGGGGGCGGCTCAACACAGGTCGCCCCCAATTTACAAGCTCGTCGGTGGGGAATAGCGATATAGAATGACGAAATACATCATCCGTCGTTTGTTGCAAGCCATTCCTATTTTTTTTGGCATAACGATTTTGTCCTACCTGTTGATGGCGGCTGCGCCGGGAGGCCCAGTCGAAGCGTTGGCATTTAACAACCGCCTGAAACCGCGTGAAAAAGAAGAATTAAAATACAAGCTGGGCATCAACGATCCGCTGCCCGTGCAATACCTGCGCTGGCTGTTGGGCGATGACTGGATGCGCTGGGACAGCGATGGCGATGGCGTCGCCGATGGCTCGGTGCTGATCGACTATCGTGGTCCCGTTCTCAACGACAAGGGCAAGCCAAAGGTTGATCAAGACACTGGCGAAATGGTCACTGCCCCGCTGCCGCCTGGCGACCGCTATGGCATTTTACGCGGTGACTTCGGTGTGTCTTTCTATTTCAAACGGCCTGCGCAGGATGTGCTGTTCGAGCGGCTGCCAGCCACTTTGGAGCTGAGCCTCGCTTCTTTTATCGTAGGCACGACATTAGGCTTGGCGGTGGGCATTTTGGCGGCGGTGTATCATCGGCGCGCCTTTGACGAAGTCAGCCGCATCGGCGCAGTCATCATCAACTCGGTGCCCAACTTCGGGCTGGGCTTGCTGTTGATCTTGGTCTTTGGCTCGACATTGCAGGTCTTGCCGCTGGCCGGACGTTGCAAAACGACACTCGATCCCGCTTGCCCGCCCCTTCCGCAACGACTGGAATACCTGATCATGCCCACCATCGTGCTGGCAGCTGGCGGCGTGGCTGGTTATTCGCGTTTTATGCGCGCGTCCATGCTGGATGTGGTCTCGCAAGATTACATCCGTACTGCCCGATCCAAGGGATTGCGGGAGCGGCGGGTGTGGCTGCGGCATGGCATGCGCAACGCCTTCATCCCGATAGCCACTTTTCTCGGTCCCTCCATCACCTTCCTGCTAAGTGGCGCGGCGATTACGGAATCGGTGTTTTCGTGGCCTGGCGTAGGTCGGCAAGTAGTCAATTCTGTGACACAGCGCGATTTTCCGGTGGTCATGATTGTGGTCATCTACGCCGGCGTCGCCAACATCCTGGGTTACCTGCTGTCGGACATCATGTACGGGCTGATCGACCCGCGGATTCGTTATGACTAATCCGAAACGCACGGGCATATCCCGCCTCGACCATCCAGAAGCGCCGCAGCAAGGGCAGCAACTGGTCGGCAAGTCGCTCTCGCAGAAGGCGCTGAGCACCTTGCGGCGTGACCGCATGACCATGATCGCGCTAGGCTACATCTTCGTTCTCACAGTCGTTTCCCTGCTGGCACCATTCATCACCGACTCCATCCTGCGCATTGACCCCAACGAGCCTGTGCCCGCCGACAAGTTCACCCCACCCCTGACGAATGGCTATATTTTGGGCGCGGATGACATCGGGCGCGACCAGTTGGCGCGGCTGCTGCATGCCGGTGGCGTGTCTATGGGCATCGGCTTCTTTGGCGCATTCTTTTCGCTGAGCATCGGCCTGGTGCTGGGTATGGCGGCCGGCTACTTCGGCGGCATCGTGGACGACATCCTGAACTGGCTGGTAACCACACTAGATTCGATTCCGGGCTTGTTCCTGCTGATTATGGTAGCGGCTTTGTTTTCTTTTAATGCGCAGTCGCTAATATTGACTGTGACGCTGATCAGTTGGACGGGTACGTTGAGGCTCATCCGCGGGCAGACCTTCTCCATCCGCGCCAAAGATTATGTCATCGCCGCGCAGGCCATGGGCGCGAGTTCGCGGCGCATCCTCTTCCAACACATATTGCCCAATCTGGTGTCGATTACCGTGGTGCAA
>JAJDZQ010000134.1 GCA_022824565.1 Anaerolineae bacterium
TAGGGAGCTCGCGGTGCCGACAGACTCGGCTATTGTAGCCGCGAATGGCGCGTTTTCACCCCCATTACAACCCCTCCCCCAGCCCCTCCCCGACAAGTCCGGGAGGGTACCCAATTCCTTCTGCCCCCCCCCACCCCCCAGGTGGTTTGATGAGGTGTTAAAAGCCCCTCCCTCATTTTGGGGGTGGGGTTTGGGGTGGGGGTCAGCTTCCCCCTGACTCGTCGGGGGGATTGAGGGGGGTCAGCCTCCCCCTGACTTGTCGGGGGGACCGAGGGGGGTGCCCGCCATTCCGTCGCTTGTCTATGGCCATCGCAAACGGTATGCTTGACGGCATGTCAAACCAGAGCTTCTTCATCGTCATCGAGGGCATTGACGGCGCGGGCAAGACCAGCATCGCGCAACAACTGCACAACGTCCTGGAGCAAACGCAGGGCGATGCCGTGCTGCTAACCCAAGAGCCGCACGCCGATTGTCTGGTCGGCGCAGAGATCCGCGCGGCGCTGGCTGGCAGCAGGTCCATGAGCCCGCAATCGCTGGCGCTGGCATTTGCGCTGAACCGCAGCGATCATCTCGAGCGCATCGTCGAGCCTTTTCTGCAGCAGGCTGGACGCATCGTCATCTGCGACCGCTCTGTGCTGTCTTCGCTGGTTTATCAAGCGCGCGATGTGTTCAGCATGGAAGATATCTACAATTTGAATCGCTGGGCGCGGCAACCCAACCTGACGATCGTGCTGACTGTCAGCCCCATGAAAGCCTACGAACGGATGCGCCGGCGCGAACACAAACGCGATCTGTTTGAGAACAACCTGCCCGCTCGCGCAGAAAAATATCGCGCAGCCATGAAACTGCTGCGGGACAAGGGGCAGCAAATTGTCGAAGTCGATGCCGATGGCGAATACGCGCAAGTCTTTGCTGCCGTTCTGGAAGCGCTCAAACAGCACAAGCCAGACTGGCTTCGCTTGCAGCCACCTCTGCTCTGGTAACAAATTCTCAATTCGGCAAAGTTCTCCTTGACAATAAAACAAATGTTCTATATCATAGATGCATGGCTGGCCGACTCGTCTCTGAAACCCTCACCAAGCTCTCGCAGATGGGCGATGTAACCCTGCACGAACCCGCTGGCGATAGCCCCTACAGCGAGCGCAAGCGTCGGGCGCGCAAGCAAGAATTCAATCTCAACGACTGCATCGCCCACCTCAGCACGCCTCGCGGACCCAAAGCCGTGATGAAATCCATGCTGACCACCGCCTGCGAACGCAACTGCCATTATTGTGTCTTCCGCGCCGGACGTGCGAAAACGCGACGCATGACTATCTCGCCCGATGAGATGGCTGGCGCATTCGACACCTTGCAACGCGCCAAAAAAGTCGACGGGCTGTTCTTGTCCAGCGGCATCATCAAAGGCTCGGTGACCACGCAAGACAAAATCCTCGACACAGCCGATATCATCCGCAACAAGCAGCGCTACCGCGGCTACATTCACCTCAAGATCATGCCCGGCATAGAATACGACCAGCTCTACCGCGCCATGCAGCTGGCCGACCGCGTTTCTGTCAATCTGGAAGCGCCGACCAGCGAGCGCCTGCACCAGCTCGCTCCCAAGAAATTTTTCGTGCCAGAGCTGCTGCGGATGCTGCAATGGGCAGAGCAGATTCGCCGCGACCGCCCGCAGGAACGTTTGGCCAGCAGCGTTACCCAGTTTGTCGTCGGCGCAGTTGGCGATACCGACCTGGAGCTGATGACCATGAGCGACAAGCTCTATGCCCAAGCCCAATTGGCGAGGGTCTATTATTCGTCATTTTCGCCCGTGCCCGGCACCCCTTTCGAGAACCTGCCGCCCAGCGACCTGCTGCGGGAGTTTCGACTGTATCAATCGAGCTTTCTATTGCGCGATTATCAATGGGATGTGGAAGAGCTGCCTTTCCAACACGATGGCAACCTGCGCACCGACATCGACCCCAAGCAAGCCTGGGCAGATGATCACCTGGCGCACGCTCCGATCGAGATCATGCAAGCCGAACGCGAACAGTTGCTGCGCATACCCGGCGTCGGACCGGTCGGTGCCAACGCCATCCTGCGGGCGCGCCGACATGGAAAGCTGACAGATTTGTCGCATCTCAAGCAGATCGGCATCCGCAGGCCACAGAAGCTGGCGAAATATGTGCTGTTGGCTGGCCAGCGGCCCGCGCGGCAGAGGTGCCTCTTTTAGCGACTCCGCGCTAGCAACTTGATTCTTGCGCGGCTTGTCTTACACTGGTGCTCGGTGTGCGATTGGACTTGTATGGAGAATCGAGCGACATGAAAACTTGTCTGCTGGTCTGCCTGGTTTGCATTTTGACGCTGTCGACAATGGGCGTGGGCAACGCTCAAGGTACGTACCCAAACGGCACAGAAATCAGCCTATTGCAGTGGCGTCACTTTGTGCCCCGCCATGACGAATGGTTTGATCGCTACGCTGCCGATTGGGGCGCAGCAAACAATGTCGTCGTTCACATTGACCGGGTGAACTTCGCCGAACTGCCGGCGACGTTGGCTGCCGAGATCGAAGCCGGTGCAGGGCACACGATTATCGAACTGCTTTCTTCGCCCGCCGCCTTTGTAGAAGGATTGCACGACCTGAGCGACATCAACCAGCGCGCCTTGGACCTGTTCGGCGAGCGACTCGAACACTGCCGAGCCGCGACTTATCTGCCCGCAGTCGATGTCTATTACGGCTTTGCCTATGGATACTCCATCAACCATGGCAATTATGATGTTGCCTTGTGGACGGAGGCCGGTTATCCCACAGGTCCCCAGACTTATGATGACTTGCTCGAAGGCGGGAGCGCCATCTATGCAGCTACTGGCATCCCGCTAGGGATTGGCTTGAGCCCGGAGATCGACAGTGAAATGGCAAATCGCGAGCTGCTTTGGAGCTTCGGCGGCAGCGTTCAGGATGTGAACGAGAATGTCACGATCAACAGCGAAGCGACCATCGCCGCGGTCAACTTTATGGCGCAGCTGCAACAGCAGGCCATGACGGCTGAAGTCTTTGGCTGGACAGGCGCCAGCAACAACCAGGCGCTCATCTCTGGCGAAGCCAGCTTTATCCTAAATCCCGATTCGGCTTATCGCAGTCTGCAAAAAGTGGACGAAGCCGGCGCTGCCAATATCGGCTTCACGCCAGGCCTGCTTGGTCCCGCCGGCGCGATTGCGGGCAGCCACATGAACATCAGCGTGATTCCTGCTTATGTCGGCGGCGATCAACTGAAAGCAGCCAAGCAGTTCATCCTCGACTTCAGCGCCGATTACCGAGATGCAACCTATCACAGCGAATTGTTCAACCTGCCCTGCTTCCCCAAAACCGTCAGCGAACTCGACACCTGGCTGGCAAGCGATCCATTTGGGTCTGTGCCCGCCGACAAGTTCGCCATCCTAAAGACTGCCATAGGCCGTTTGGCCACGCTTGGATATCCGGGCACAAGCAATCCGGCGATCGGTCAAGTTTATGGCGAGCACATCATTCCCAATATGTTTGCCCAGGTTTCGCTGGGGGCGGCAAGCGCAGAAGAAGCGGTCGCCCAGGCTGCCCAGCGCGTCGAAGTGATCTTTGCCCACTGGCGAGAAAAAGGCTTGATAGGCGGCGGGTGATAAGCGTCGGGCAAGGCGCACGCCACCCATGTGACGATTCCAGGGCAATTGCATCAAATTGAATCGCTGTACAGGGAAATCGTCCCTAATGCTTTAGCACCGAGTACACAGAGTACATTGAGAGCAAGCAAAGGCATTGCGCTCTGTCGGCACGACTTACGCGGAGAAAAAGAGACATCTCGCAATTTGCTTCCATCCAGCGGCGAAACATCCACGCCACAACTGCAAAGTACAGCCATTTACAGCATGTCCGCATAACAAATTCTCGGTGTACTCGGTGGTAAAAAATAGATGCGATTGTCTTGGCGACGATTCCACAAATCATTGCCAATCACGCGCGCCCTCGCTAGAATGGAAGCTGGAGCGAAGCTTCTGTATCTTATCGCGCGATTGCGAAGGAGAATTCTCAATGAAAAGCTTGGTCAGACTATTACTTGTATTCAGCCTCTTTGGGACGCTTGTGTTCGGCATTGGCGCCCAAGACACCGAAATCAGCCTGCTGCAGTGGAGCCATTTCGTGCCGCGTTACGACGAATGGTTCGATGCCTACGCTGCTGAATGGGGCGAGGCAAACGGCGTCGGCGTTTCTGTCGACCATGTCAATTTTACAGAGCTGTTTTCTACGTTGGCGGCAGAAATAGACGCGGGCGATGGGCATTCCATCGTCGAAGTCCTGTTCTCGCCGGCTTCGTTCATTGATGGCTTGCACGACCTGCGCGATATCAACGAAGCCGCGGCCGAGATGTATGGCGAGCGCGCCAGCACCTGCGAAGCCGCCTCATACCTGCCCGTCTCCGATACCTGGTATGCCTATACCCATGGCTATGTGCCCGATCCTGGCGACTATGACATCGCCCTGTGGACAGAAGCCGGCTATCCCGATGGTCCCAAGACCTATGACGACTTGCTCGAAGGCGGCCGCGCTATCTTTGAGACCAGCGGCATCCCGGTCGGCATCGGCATGAGCCCCGAGCTGGACAGCCGCATGGCAAACCGCGCCGCTATCTGGAGCTTCGGTGGCAGCATCCAGGACGAAAACGAAAATGTCGTGCTCAACAGCGACGCGACGATCGCCGCTGTCAAGTATCTGGCGCAGTTGCAAAACGAAGCGATGACCGATGAAGTCTTTGGCTGGACTGCCGCCAGCAACAACCAGGGGCTGATCGCCGGCGAGCTGAGCTACATTCTCAATTCCAACTCGGCCTATCGCAGCCTGCAGAAGATCGACGAAGCGGCGGCCGCCAACATCGGCTTCACCCCGGCGCTGGCGGGACCGGCCGGTGCCTATGCTTCTTCGCATGTCTGGCAAATCTATGTCATCCCCAAATATGTCGAAGGCGACGAACTGGCCGCCGCCAAGCAGTTCATCCTCGACCACACCGCCAACTACAGCGATGTCACCTATCACAGCGAGCTCTATAACTTCCCCTGCCTGTCCAGCACGGTGCCCGAGTTGGACGGCTGGCTGGAGGCCGATCCCTGGGGCAGCGAGCCGCCCAACAAGTTCGAGGTGCTGAAGACGGTCAACGACTGGTCGGTGCATCTGGGCTTCCCGGGCGTCACGAACCCGGCTATCAGCCAGGTCTTCGCCGAAAGCATCATCCCCAACATGGTTGCGAAAGTGGCGCTGGGCGAGCAATCCGCAGAAGCTGCGGTGGCCGAGGCGCACGAACGCGTGGAAGAAATCTTCAATGAGTGGCGCGCCAGAGGTCTCGTCGGCGGCGGCTGACCCCCACCCCCGGCCCCTCCCCCAGCTAGCTAGGGGAGGGGAGTCAATTCGCCGGGAAGGAAGTTTGGGCAGGCTCGATACTAATGTGCGAGCTCGGCACAAACTCAAGTCAATCAGATTTCTCCCCCTTCCCCAGTTCACTGGGGCAAGGGGGCCAGGGGGATGGGGGAGAGTGGCACTTTTGAGCGTCGTGCAAATCAGCGGACTAAAGAAATACTTTGACGCCGTGCATGCGGTGGATGGCGTCGATTTGTCTATTCAGCAGGGCGAATTTCTGGTCATCTTGGGTCCATCGGGCTGTGGCAAGACGACACTGATGCGCATGATCGCGGGGTTGGAAAAGCCGACAGCTGGCAGCATCCACATTGATGGCGCGGATGTGACCGAGCTGCCGCCGCGCAAACGGGGCGTTTCCATGGTGTTCCAGAGTTATGCCCTCTACCCGCACATGAATGTCTACAACAATATCGCCTTCCCGCTGAAGGCGCAGCGCCGCGAGAAAAAGTTCGACAAAGCGACTATGCGCGGCAAGGTCGAAAATATCGCGAAGCTGCTGGAGATCGACGAGCTGCTCGACCGGCGTCCTCGCCAGTTGAGCGGTGGGCAGCGCCAGCGAGTCGCCATCGCCCGCGCCATGGTGACACAGCCGGCGGTACTGCTGCTGGACGAGCCGCTGAGCAACCTGGATGCCAAGTTGCGCGCCAATGCCCGCGACGAGTTGAAAGACTTCCAACGTTCGTCCAATATCACCGCCGTCTTCGTCACGCATGACCAGATCGAGGCAATGGGCTTGGGCGACCGCATCGTCGTCATGGAGAAAGGCAAAATCCAGCAGATCGGCACGCCCCAGCGCATTTATGATGACCCCGCCAACGAATTTGTCGCCACATTCCTCGGCTCTCCCAGCATGAACATCCTGCGCGCCCAAGGCCACCGCTTCGGTTTTCGTCCCGAGCACTTCTTGCCCAAGACGCTGCATGACAACCCGGCAAATTCTGTGAGCTTTCATTATTTCGTCAAACGAGTCGAGTATCTGGGCTCCGACCGCCTGGTCTATGGCTATGTCGGCGGGCATGAAAACGAGCTGACACTGGCGAAGGTGCCCTCGAATGTCCGCGTCTCACTGGATATCGAAGGCGAATACGAATTTGCTGTGCATCACGACAACATCAAGTACTTTGATGAGGCATCGGGCGAGCGGGTCGAAGCGCAAGTGGCGGGCGCTGCCTGGCGATGAAGCTGCTGCGCCTGGGCAACTTTCCACTGGACAACCGGCGTTTGATCGGCGCGCTATTTTTGACGCCGGCGCTGCTCTATATTGTGCTGCTGGTCGGCTTCCCTTTCTTGCTGTCGATCGCCTTTGGATTCTCGGATGTGACCGTCGGCAATACCGACCTCAGTTTCGTCGGCTTTCGCAACTTTCTGGCGGTATGGGAAAATGACATTTTTCGCCAGGTCTTCGAAACAACCATCCGCTTCACCCTGATTTCGCAAGTATTCATTCTGATCTTCGCCAACATTTTGGCGGTCATCTTCACACAAGAATTCACCGGCAAGTGGTTCGCGCGCTTCATTTTCATCCTGCCCTGGGCGACGCCGGTCTCGCTGGCCATGATCGGCTGGCTGTGGATGCTCGATACCAAATACAGCCCGATCGACTACCTGCTGCTGCAGCTGGGCTTTTTGGGGCGGGGCGGCTTGCTCAGCGACAATCGCAACCTGTTTTGGCTGGCTGCTCCAGATCTGGCGCAAATCAGCGTCATCTTTGTGCAAGTCTGGCGCATGACTCCGTTGGCGACCGTAATTTTGATGGCTGGCTTGTCGTCTATCCCCACCGACATCCTCGACCAGGCAGAAGTCGATGGCTCGCGATTTATGCGCACGTTGCTGCAGATTAAGCTGCCATTGATCTTGCCGATTATGGTGATCGCCCTGCTCTTCAGCATGATCACCATGTTCGGCGATATGACCGTGGTGTATGTGTTGACTCGCGGCGGGCCGGTCGACTATACCCGCGTGCTGGGTTTGTATTCGTTCCAGGTGGGCATCGAAGGCGGCAACCTGGCGCAGGGCGCGGCCATATCGCTGTTTGCCTTCCCGCTGCTGCTGGCTATGGCCATCTTCATGCTGCGCACAGCCAGCCGAGCCGAGGTGCGCTGATGAATGCGCTGGGCTTCGTGCTGACGAACTTCTGGGCGCTGTTGGTCTTGGCGTTTCTGGGGCTGGTGGGCATGCGCATCGTCTGGCGCTTGCGCAAATATGGCGCGACCCGCAGAGAGTTGCGGCATGTGCTGCGGCGCTCGCCCTTTTATTTTGTGGTGCTGGTGTTTTGTTTCTTCGCCGCCGCTCCCTTTTTGATCATGTTTCTGCACACTTTCAAGACCGATGGCGATTTGTATCGGCGTCCGCAGCCTTTTGTTTATCGCCAAGAGCCGACGCTGGAGCACCTGGACGCGCTCTTCAACAACACGGCCTATCTGGATTTCATCCGCAATTCGGTGTTGGTGGGCGTGGCGGTGGTCATCATCACTTTGCTGCTGTCGCTGCCGGCTGCTTATGCGCTGGCGCGGCTGACCGGGCGCTGGGGAGAACGCGCCGGCATCTTGATGTTTCTGGTCTATCTGGTGCCGCCGACCCTGCTCTTCATCCCCATGTTCCGCATCGTGGTGCTGCTGGGCTTAAAAGACAGTCCGCTTTCGCTGATTGTGGTCTATCCATCGTTCACGGTGCCATTCAGCATGTGGCTGCTGCAAGGATTTTTTAAGGCTGTCCCGCCAGAGCTGGAAGAGGCGGCCCTGGTCGATGGCTACAACCGCGTGGAAGCTTTTTTGCGGGTGGTCTTGCCGCTATCCTTGCCAGGCATCATTTCAACAGTCGTCTTTACTTTCACCTTGACCCTGCACGAGTTCATCTATGGGCTGGTTTTCATCGCCGATACTTCGCAGCGCACCCTGAGCGTGGGCGTGCCGACCGAGTTGATTCTGGGCGATGTCTATTTTTGGCAGCCACTGCTGGCCGCCGCCCTGATCATTGCCATCCCGGTGGGCCTCGCCTACAACCTCTTTTTGGACAGCCTGGTGCAGGGCTTTACCATGGGCGCTGTCAAAGGCTGACCCAACCATCAGCCAGTCAATTATAGGCGCGAGCCATCGGTCCGCCCGCTTGAAAAGAGGTCTGCATGCCCACAATCACAGTGAACATCAATCAGGTCGATGACGCCACCAGCGTCGCGCAAATCCGCAGTCACGCGATCGACATCGACCGTCCCGCTGCAAAAGGCGGACATGACAAAGGCGCCATGGGTGGCGAGCTGCTGCTGGCTTCGCTGGGCGGCTGCTTCAACAGCAATTTGCTGGCAGCCATCAAAGCGCGCGACCTGCCGATAGACGACATCGCTATCAGCGTAAGTGGTGAACTGGCAGCGACACCAGCGCGATTCAGCTCAGTGGACATGGTGGTTAGCTCAGCCTATGCCGACCGCGAGACCTTGGGCAAACTGGTGACCATGAGCGAGCGCGCCTGCATCGTCGCCAACACATTGAAGAACGCGGTCGATCTGTCGGTGCGCCTGGACTAATTCGACTCGCCGCCCGAAAATAGGTTGCCGCGCCACCGCTGGATGATGGTGGGAATGTGTCTTTTGACCATTGACCCTCCGTCGGGTTTGAAGAGATGTACAGCGCTAAACCCGCACCCCAAACCCCTGCCCCAAAATGAGGGAGGGGCTTTTTTATCAGAATCTTGGGTTTCTTTGCTCCCCTTCCCTCCTTGTGGCTGAGGAGAGGACATGTTTCATTCTACCCCATCCCCAGCCCTTCCCCGTATCAACAGGAAATGGTGACTTGTCGAGAAACCTGTGAGTTTATTGCTAATCTGCAAGAAATTGAGCATCAGATTTCATTTTCTCTGCATGCGCTCCCTGATGCATCGGGGAGGGGGTTAGGGGGTGGGGTAGACCCTCACATGCGCTCCCTTGGAAACCTGTCCTGTCCTCAGCTCCTTGTGGGGGAAGGGCCGGGGGGCAGGCAATCAATAGCGGACAAGCCTTGCATCCGTCGCGCATTTATGGGGAATAGACCGCGTGGAAATCCTCGCGCGCAAATTCGGACGGCCACTCGCCTGTCGCACAGAACTGCGCCCCCAGCCGCCCAATTGCATCGGAAGATTTGGCCGCGTAGCCATTGCCGCCAGTCATCACATAGATGCGACCCGCGTCCAGCGAGTCGATATAGGGGTTGCCGTGCGCCGTTTTGGTGATTAGGCAGGGCACGCTGTGATACGACACCGCCTGCAAGCCGGGAATCATCCTGTGCAGCGCAGCTTTCATCGCCTCGGCGATATCTTCGCGGCCGTCGGTGTGGAACCAGTCCAGCAATTCGCTATCGTTGTGGCGCGCGTCAAAGAAGGGCTCGGGCGCCGGCAATTCGTCTGTGTTGCCGCTTAGCCCCAGCTTGATATAGGTTTTGCCATCAGGATAAGGCACGGGCGGCAGCATGTACAACGAGCTGACATCCGCATGCGCGAAAGTGCTGATAATCGAGGGCATTGTCCGCAGGCGAGCGACTTCGTCTGGCGCGACTTCCGCCAGCAAAATAGTGTGGCCTTTCGTGCGCAGGTCGAGCTTTCTTTCCAGTAGCGTGTTGCTATAGCCGCCCGCACACAGCAGGATTTTTCGCGCGCGAATTGCCTCCCCCTGGCCAGTCGGGGGGACTGAGGGGGGTTGGCGCGTGTGGATGGTCACGGCATCCTGCTTGCATTCTATTGCGGCAACGATCTCGCGGATGACCGCCGCCCCATTCGCTTGCGCTGCCGTCAGTTGCGCCGCCACCAGTTGACGAGGATTGATATAGCCCGCCTCGCCGACCTCGTCCCATGCCACGAAATCATCGCTGAAACGCAGATAGGGATGGGCGGCGCGACAACCCTCGGCATCCAGGCGCTTGTGCGGAGGAGCAAACTGCTCGGCGCAGGCATCCAGCTCGGCGATGCGTTCGGGCAGGTCGGTCGCGCGCAGACAACCGGCGCGATGATGAAAGACAATGCCGCTGGCACGTTCAATCGCGGGATATTGCGCGATAGACTCCTGCGCCATCTGTCCCCACATCGGGCTGGGGTCAAGCACGCGCGTGATGCGTCCCTGGTCGTAATGACTGGCGAAGACGCCAGCATGCGTTTTGCGATTTTCTGGCTCGTCCGGCCCGATGATACAGACGCGCAGGTTCGGGAAATCCACAGTCAGATGCCGCAGCGCCGCGCTGCCCATCAAGCCTTTGCCAATCACCGCGATATCATACATTGTCATTCGCTCCCGCAGCGCATCAACGAAACGACTCTACTGTAGTGATAGTCAATACAATGTGCAAGAAGAATGCCACCGAGGCACAGAGCTTGGTTTAGCAATGAGAACAATTCGCAAACCTTGTTGCAACGAAGGCGACATGTCGATCACGCAAAGGTTTATTGAACGCCATTCTCTGTGTTCTCTGTGTTCTCTGTGCTCTCTGTGTTAAGTTGCCACAGGGGCAGCGAGGCACAGAGCTTGCCGGGACAAACCATTGTGTCAATTTCGATTGCAAAGCAGGATAAACTTATCGGGACACTATAGTCACAAAGGCGACCATCTGCTCGCAGACAGCCAGCGCTTGCTGCCCTATCTCGAACAAAGTTATGCCTATGCAAAGACGCTCAAACCGCAGCAACGCAAGCGCAAGAAATGAGGACCAGCGATGCCCAAAATCGAACTGGAAACGCACGATCCGCGACTGTCCGACTTACTGGAGCCCGCAGCCGAACTTGACACAGTCGCCGGCGGTTTGCGCTTCTTGGAAGGACCAATCTGGCATCCGACCGAGCATCACCTGCGCTTCAGCGACATTCTGGCGAATTGCACCTGGCAATGGTCGCAGAGCGCTGGACTGAGCCTCTACCGCGGCAACAGCCACATGGCGAATGGCAATACCTACGACCGACAAGGGCGCGTGCTCAGTTGTCACCACGCCAGCAGCCGCGTGACGCGCATGGATGGCGAGGAGATGACTGTGCTGGCAGCGCATTATCAGGGCGCGCAGCTCAACAGCCCCAACGATTTGGTCGTCAAGCGCGATGGCAAGGTCTATTTCACCGACCCGCCTTATGGACGCGAGCGCAATGTTGGCATACCGCGCCCCTGCGAGCTCGAGTTTAATGGCGTCTATCGCTGGCAAGCAAGTGAATCTCCGTCGGGCCAGGGGGAAGCAGAAGGCAAGCTGACGTTGCTGACCAGCGAGCTGGACCGCCCCAACGGCCTCTGTTTCTCGGCGGACGAATCGCTGCTCTATATCAATGACAGCACGCGCTTCCGCATCATGGTTTTTGATGTGTTGGCGGATGGCAGCCTGGCGAACGGTCGCCTTTTTGCCAAGACTGTGGGCGAAGAAGCTGGCGTGCCCGATGGCATGAAGATCGACAGCCTGGGCAATGTGTGGTGCGTGGCGCAGGGCGGGTTGCAGATCTTCGCGAAAGACGGGAGCCTGCTGGGGCGCCTGCTGATCCCCGAGCGCGTGACCAATTTCGCATTTGGCGATATCGACTTGCGCGGCGTGTATATCACGGGCATCACGACCTTGTATCGCGTGCGCGTCCGTGTCGCGGGCATCCCCTTATTTTGAGGCTGCTGGCAAGCCCGCGCGTGGCAGCCAGTAGAACATGCGCCCATGCGCGATTTCGCATTGCTGCATGATCGCCCGCTGTTGCGCCACATCCTGCGCATAGTTGTCGACATGCACGATGATCTCGCCGGACAAGGCTCGCTGCGCCATGCTGCGTTCGGCTGCATCGGCTGACTGGGCGAAGAGCTTGAGCATCAGCTGCGTTCGCGATTCCAGCCGCAGCCGCGCCAAGCCAAACAGGATTGCGAAGCGGCATTCGGGGTTGTGCATGAGTCTGTGCAGCGCATCCGCGACTGCTTCTGTCAAGTCGCCGGACAGGCGGCCTTCGTCACCGGCCAACATGCTCAACGCGCGCCGCCGCAATTTGCGTTTTAGCCGCGAATCGAGCGCCAGCGCTTCCAGCCGCAAGACGATGTCCGCGTAGGCCAGGAAGTTGGGACAGGCTTGAATGGCAACCGCACAGACGCGCCGGGCTTCGTCATGCAAGCCAGCCAGCACGCCCAGCATCGCTCGCTCGCCCCGCTGGTGGCGCAGCACGCGCAGCATTAGCACGCGGATATTACGGTCGGGGCTGGATAGCTGCGCAAGGGCGGATTCCACCAACGCATCGGGCGAGGGCTTGCCGATCTGCTCGAGGGCAGCGTCGCTTGTTTGGGCGTCGCCAAGGCGGTAGGCCTCGCGCAGCAATTTCATATCGGCGATGCGCAACATGAAAAAAGTCCTCGGGCCAGCATAGCGGCGGGCAGCCTGTTGTGTGCTCGGCACATTTCAGAATCTTTAGCAATGATTCCCCACCGCTAGCCACACTATAGCCAGCGAATCGCTTTAGCACAACCTGCGCTGCGGTTTCCAGTTGCGCAAGAGTGAGCTGGCAGCCGCTATGTAGAGCCAGGTTTAGGCTTGCACATTCACAGAGCTGGCGTATGCTTGCCGCCCAGGTGCAGCGAATGGAGAACAACATGGCGAAGTTTGCATTGTTTTATGTGGGCGAGCCCCAATTCGACAGTCCAGAAGCAGGCCAGGCGCATCAGCAGGAGTGGCTGGCTTGGGCGCAGCAACTGGGCGAGGCAGCCGTGAACCTGGGCATGCCGTTCGGCGCGCCCACCCGCGTCAACACCGACGGCAGCAGCCAGGCACAGCCCAAACAACTTTCGGGCATGAGCATCGTCCAGGCAGATGACATGGACGCGGCGGTCGAGATCGCCAAGGGCTGCCCTTTTGTGCAATTCGCGCCGGTGGATGTCGTGCAGATCTATGAGATGGGCGGCTGACCCAAGCAACAGACAAGCTCGCAAGCCCACTCCGCTTGAATAGACGATGCCGCTGCGACTGCGTTATATGTGGCTGGATGATATCCAGGAAGTGGTCGCCATAGATCGCTTGTCTTTCCAGCCGTCTTGGAGGCATGAATCCTACCGCTTCGAGCTGAATGAATCCCGGACCAGCCACATGGTTGTCCTGGAGAAGCGGGCTGTGGCCAGTGCATCGGCGCGCGGGAGCTGGCTGAACCAGCTGCGCGGACGGCTGAATGGCACAGCGGCAGAAAGCGCCCGTGGCGATATCCTCGGCTATGGCGGCATCTGGAGCATCGCCGACGAAGCGCATATCAGCACGATCGCCACTCATCCGGCCCAGCGCGGCAATGGCTACGGCGAGATCTTGCTAGCGGGCATGGTCGGCAAGGCGCTGCGGCTGGGCGCGGGCTATATCGTGCTGGAAGTGCGCGTCAGCAACCAGGTGGCGCAGAGTTTGTACGAAAAATACGGCTTCAGTCGCGTTGAGCGACGCCGGCGTTATTATGCCAGCGATGGCGAAGACGCCTGGGATATGCGCCTGACGTTGGATGGGGCGGCGCGCAGACGCTTTGCGCAACTCTATGGGCGCTTGCAAACCAGGCACGACCTCGCCGACGCCTATAGCAGCGCTGGGCATCCGCGGGGATAGACGCCTTTGCATGAACGCGCTCGATCTTCCTTAACAGCATGCCAGACAAGCTGTATGATGGGTGTCGTGAGATGGTGTCAATGGATGTAACGATGCTCACGCCAAAAACGATAACCGGAAAATCATTCTTCTTTGACCGTTCTATCAGCAATTGGCTTCAGACCCTCGATGAACAGGTCAGAGATATGTGGGCGAAGGGAGAGCTTAGTCCACCACTGCTGCTTGACATGTATCAGCAAGTGAAAATCGATGAACTCTATCATTCAAACAAGATTGAAGGCAACTCTCTCACCTATGGCGAAACGACCGAGATCATCGAAACCAACATAGATATCCTGGGCAAGCCGTCAAAAGACCAACAAGAAGCGCGGAATCTCTCCGCTGTGCTCGATTATGCTCACAGTCTGGGTGCTGACAGTTCGATCGCTGTGACGCAAAATGAATTGCGCCGCATCCACTCGCTTCTGCTACATAGGCTACAGGACGACGCAGGCACCTACCGTACAACGCAACTCAAAATAACTGGATCAAGATATTCGCCGCCAGAAGCATTTCAAGTGCCCGCACATATGACCGCCCTGAGCGACTATGTAAAACAGGTGACCAGCCCAGACGCGCAACATAGCGAATTTCCGATATTCAGCGCGGCGGCTGCGCATGTCTGGCTAGCGCAGATCCACCCCTTCACCGACGGAAATGGTCGTACAGCCCGCGCGCTGATGAATATAATTCTCATGCGGCGGGGGTATCCGCCCTGCATCATCACAGAAGAAGACCGTCCCCAATATATTGATGCGCTTGAAAGTTCGTGGGAGAGCGGAAACCTCACAACTTTTGTTGAACTTGTCCACGAAAACATAAACGAGCAGCGCGAGAATCGTGGTTGGCTAGTGTCCTTGCAGGCGCGGCTTGAACAGGTCGTCTCTTCAGAAGTCAAAAACGAATATCGCATTTGGCGCAATGCCATGATCTACCTGAAGAGCCAATTCAGGCACATCGTCGACAACATAAGCACAATGGATACATTGAAAAGTGTAAATGTAAAATTCGCGGGCTATGGACCTCTAACAATTGAGAAATATGCAAGTCTGCGAGAAGATAATCGTGCTACAAAAACTTGGTTTTTCAGCCTAGAGTTCAATGGAGACGGTCGGCGCGTGAGGTATCTCTTCTTTTTTGGCTATCCCACTGATCAACGAATGAAGCGTCGTTGCTCGGTCATTCTCTTCATTGCAAAAAATACGATAGACGGCTACGAGCGACTACAAGACATATCGCAGTCGAGTATTCCCGATGTATATCAAATTGGTTTTGATACAGATTCGCGGGAGTATGTCACGTTGGGCGTTAGCGGTATTCGCGAGAGGAATCTTGTAGAACTTTCCCGACAATTCTTTGACCACATTTTCAAACGCGACTTCGGCATCTAACCTGCTCTCATAGCGCGCAGGTCGAGCCTAATGCAGCGCACGCAGCATTCCCGCCCCTGTCACCTGGCGGCTCCCCGACGTCTCGTCCAGGTCCGGCGCAGCACTTCCAGCGCCAGCAGGCTCAATGACAGCGGCAGTTGGACCTGGCTGGCCTGCAGCGCGGCCGTGATCAAGCCCGTGCCAAACCACAGCAGAAGCAGAGCCGCCGCCAGGATCATGCTGCGCAGGTAGCGGGCACCGACCTGGCGCAAACGGCGAAATAGCGCGATCCAAACGCAGAGCCCACCCAGAAAGACACCATAAAATGCCAGCAAAAATGTCAGCGCGTGCATGACCGACACCTCCAGCGCCGACAGCAGCAGCGGTCCGTTGACAGTCGCCCAAAATAGCCACGGTCCCGGACTGAGCAGATTCATCAGCACAGCCGTCAGCAAGACACGGGTTGCGCCCCGCGAATGCGCCGTCCCCTCTGGCGGCAGAGTCAGCAGCGAGTCGCTTTGCAGCTGTTGGCTTGCCCCCCAGGCGATGCTCAGCAGCAGACAGCCGCCAGCGACCTGAATCAGCTGCAAAGCGGCTTGTGGCAGCTGCCCCAGCACAAAGGTCATCAACACGATGATGGGCGCATCGGTGAGCAGCGGCGCCAGCACGACCAACAGCGCCATACGCGCGCCCCGCGTCAAGATCGTGCTGAACAGATATGCCAGCAGCGGACCGGGGATCACGGCGGCGCTCAAACCCAACCCAATGGCGGGCAAGATATAGACATGCAGCAGAGACATCAGCAGCGCTTGAACATGGAAATTGGCTGGCGCATGATCAATCGAATTCGCTGGGCAGGTCGGGCTGGCGATAATGCAGGAACCAGCGGCGGATTTGCCCCGCGGTCACGCGTCCCAACGACAGCGGCGGAATCTCGTCTTCTCCAAACCAGCCCACCGCGGTGGTTTCACTGCTGGTTTGCGCTGCGCCACCGACCAACTCGCAAAGGAAGGCGACTTTGTAGACAGCATGCAGCAAAGGCGGATGACGGCGGCGGCGGTCTTCCAGCGCCAGCAATTTGACTGCTTTGGCCTCGTAGCCGCTTTCTTCGCGGATTTCACGCTCGACCGCTTGTGAGGGCGCATCGCCGACATCTGCCCAACCGCCGGGCAATGTCCACAAACCATCGGCTGCTTCGCGCACCAGCAAGATTTTCTCGTCCCTAAAGACAGCGCCACGCATATCGACCTTGGGCGTGATATAGCCATCGTCCGCTGCCAGCCGCAGCGCCACTTCGGCAACATCAACATGGGCAGCATCAGCCAGCATTTGCGCGGCAATATCCAGTTGCGCCCGATACCGTTCGGCATCATAGTCGTTTTGGGTGTAGTGAAGGCCCGTCTTGGCGAGCGCGGCGAGTTGCTGTGCCCATTCCACCTGTTTGCTCATCGCGGTCCCTCGTCGCTGCCACCCTACCTAGCTTCTAGGAAACTATAGAGGCAAAGCGACGACACGCCCATATTGAAACCTGCCACCGATTATGCCGAGAATCTATGCTGCACCGGGCGGTTGGCAACGGCGCTGCGTCATCTGAGGCTTCGCTGGCAATGATGAGTTGATGCGATTGACCTGGCCGCGGGCGCGCATAGACGAGACAGGCGAAACAAGGCAATGTCGTGGGGCGATTCACCTTGCTGCGCCAGGTCGGCCATGATTTCGCCAACCACACTCGCCATTTTGAAGCCATGCCCGCTGAAACCAGCCGCCACCGAAACCTGAGGCGCATCGGGCAGGGTGTCCAGCACAAAATGTTCGTCGGCTGTGTTCGTGAACAGGCAGACGACCATCTCCAGCGTGGGACCCGCGCCTTCGGGGAAGTAGCGCTCGGCGAAAGTCCGCAGCAAGGTTTCGTCTGCGCTATGGATATCACGATTGACGGTATCGGGATCGCAAATTTCGTCCAGATGATGATAGCGTCCCAGCTTCATACCCGGCGTGTCTCCGCTCGGATTAAACTCGGGCAAGCCATAATAGCGCCCTTCTTCGACCTGTCCATTCCACACGGGGAAGCGCTCCAGCCCGAATAAGTCGGGTCGTTTGGGCTGCAGCCAGATTAGCGCCTGGCGTTCGGGGACAGCTTTACCAACCAGCGCCGGCACCAGCTTCGCCATCCAGGCACCGCCACAGATTATCAGCTTTTCCGCCAGATAAGCGCCCTGGTCGCTGCGCACCCGGACGCGCGCATCGGGCAGAATTTCCCAGCCCAGCACGCGCTCGCCGACCTGCAGACTTGCGCCATGCCGCTGTGCCAATTCCGCATGCGCAACGATACAGCGTTCGGGGACGAGCAAACCGCCTTGTGGCTGATACAGCGCCATAGTCTGCGCGGGCATCTGATAGGCAGGGAAGCGCGCTCGCAAGGCCCGGCTGTCCAGCACTTGGTAGGGGAAGTCGTTCTCGATGCAGCTGTTCAGGCTGCCGCGGAAAACCTCGCTGTCGGCCGGACCCATATCGATGCTGCCGGTCTGATAAAAAAGCTGCTCTCCAAATTCCTGTTCCAGGTCTGCCCACAGCGCATACGCCCGGCGCAGCAGCGGCACATAGGCCAAATCTTCGTAATAGGCCAGGCGGATGATGCGCGTCAAGCCATGCGAAGAGCCGCGATTGTGCGGGATAGCAAACTGGTCGATGCCCAGCGCTTTTTGTCCGCGTTTGGCGAGGTGATAAAGCGCGGCGCTGCCCATCCCGCCGAGGCCGATGACGATGACGTCATACTGCTTGTTCATGGCTCGTTCTCAACCGTTACGAAACGGGCAAAACCGGTTGCGCTTTGGCAAACTGAACGCATTCTGCGAAGGTCTTTGGCGTCTGGTCTTGGAAAACTGCTTGCAATACCTTTATGTATCGCCATGCTTGGCCGGTGAGCGCGGTCGCTCGTTCAGTCCAGATTATCGCCGAATGATCTTTCTTTGCCACTTCAATATCTTCAAGCCCTTTTGTTTCCACCAGATAAGCAACTTCGTCAGCGTCAATCACGACAAAGTCGGGATAGTAGTGACGCAGGTTGCCGCGCGTGTCGATGTAGGGGATTGAAAAGCCGAATCGCAATGGCAGCTTGGCGAAACGCGCGACATCGTCCGCATTGTCCAAAAATCGCGCAAAGGCCACTTCAAAATTGTTATCGCAAGCGACTTTGTTAAAAATTGTCTTGCGGCATGCTGGCGCTTGTTGCGACCAGGGAAAAGGCGCGATGGACGATAACCTGCGGCCAGCGCTTTCCAGCACAGGCGCTTGCGGTTGGACGATCTTTTCTCGCAGCGCGTCCAGGAATGCTTTCATCGTGACCATCTGGTGCCACCGCTGGCTGATTGCCGCCAGGACCTCGGGGCTATCCAAATCTACCTCACGCCCGAATGCCCGAAACTTCAAAAAGTCGCGCACTTTTGGCGCCAAGACGGCAAATTGACTCGGCAGCCGCGCCTCTTTGGCGATTGTGTTCGCATAATAGGCGACCAGCTCTTGCGATGTTTGCGGAGTCGGGATTGTGTAGACGCGCTCGAACAAGGTTTCGGAAGTGAGCAGATCTTTGCCCGCATACAGAAAGTCGCGCTCTGCCGTTTCGCTCGTTTTGATAGGCAGCGGCTCGTCCATATACAAGCTGGCAATATCGAGCGCTTCAATGGCTTCTTGCAGGCTGCTCGTCCGCGCCAAGATCGGGCTGAGCGTCGGCAAGGCGATATCGTACTCGGCTTTAGCTGGCTCTGGCTTGATGACCGTGATTTGCAGCTTGTCCTCCCCGACCTGCCAGGTATCCAGCTGCAAATCTTCATCGGCTTCCAGCTGCTCGACAAACTGGATAAAGGCTGCATTGCCGATGATATCCACCCGCTCTTGATACCTGGTTTGCTGGTCCCGGAACATCAGCCGCAGCCCGCGCCCGATGGTTTGTTCGGGCAGGATATTGGCTTTGGAGCTGAAGGGGCGCAAGCCGACAATCACGGTCACATTGTTCACATCCCAGCCTTCGCGCAGCATCAAGACGCTGACGATGGCGTTGATGGGGCTATTGTCGCTGTCGACTTCTTTCGCCGCCCGGCGCGCAATATCCAGGTCGCGCTTCGATACTTCGCCTTTTCTGTCCGTGTGGATGACAAGCGTTTTTTCGCCAGCGAATTCTGCGGGATATTTTTTGCGCAGGTATTCGCCGATGGCATCGGCCTCTTTGGTCTTGTTCATCATGATGAAGAGCAGCGGGGATTTGCCATTGCCCGTTTCTGCCAGCCCATCACGATATTCTCGCCAGCGCTCGATGCCGGCGATGATGAACGGTTCATAATGGATAGCGGTGTCAGCGCTGGGCTGCTCCTCGATGTCGGTAATGCCCTTGACCGGGCGTTTGACCAGACCATCGCGAATCGCCTGCTTGAGCGGATAATCGCTGATCGTCCATTCGAAGAGCGCGCCTTTCTGATAGCGCGGCGTGGCGGTGAAGTCCAGTTGCGCGCAGAGCCCGAGCGGATGCCCAGCATGCAAGGCGCGTATCGTCTGGTTCCAGGCGCTTTCGGGGTCATGCGTGTGATGCGCCTCGTCATTCAAGACCAGCAGGGGCGCGCCGGCCCGCGCGAGAATCCGTTCGCGGAAGTCCACGCCAGCGTCGAGGTTGGCTGGCGGTTTGTTGCCCAGCAGCGCCGTCATAATCGCCGGCTCGTCGTCCGTCTTGCGGGTCTCGCGGTCATAGAGTTGCTGGATATTGGTCAGGTACAAAGCGCCATCCGCCGCAGCCCGTTCGGCATCGCCGCGCATATAACACTGCATCTCCCAATAAATCTGCAGTTGCTTCGGGATGATGGGATCGTTCTGGAAGATGCTCCCGTTGGCAAAGTCGCCGCGCAGCCGCTCGTAGACGATGACATTGGGCGCGATGATGAGGAAGGTACGGGCGTATTCCGCGCTGTCTTCGAGCACGGCGTTGAAAAAATGCCAGGCGATTGCCAGCGCCATGACCTTGGTTTTGCCGCTGCCGGTCGCCATCTTGGTGCAGTAGCGGGCGAAGAGGTCGTATTGGGGAAAGCGGATGCCCGGCTGCCATTGCGCAGGGATAAATTGTTGATAGAGCGCAACGCGATTGCGGACTTTCGCCACCTCGTAGACATAAATCAGGCTTTCGATCGCCCACTGCTGGGCGGGGTAATAGGCGAATGGCTCGCCCGTGCGCAATTTGTGATCGCTATGAAACCAGTAATTCAACAACGTGCGCGAAGTTTTGGTCGCGCCAGGATAGTTCTTGCCCCGCCATTCATCGACGGCCTGGCTGATGGCGGGGACGGCGAGCGCGCTCGTTCCACGCTCTTCCAGGAAGCTCGTCTGCGCTGAATTGCCCGCCCCTCGCGCCACGGTCAGACCACCTGCGCCGTCAGGGTTTTGGTCGTGTCGTTGCCGAGGATATCGATCGCCTTGACCAAGACAACATAATCGCCCGGCTGGCTATAGCGGTGGTTGGCGCGCAACAGCAGGCTGCGGTCTTTGCGCGTACGATAACTTTGCCATTGGTTATGAAAGGTATCATCGCGGTAATTCCAATCCACCGCCCAATAATCGATCCAGTCCGACCAATGCCGCACCGCCTGCATGACCTCATCAGGCACATCATCGGGTGGGATCATGAAGTCGGTCAGCTCCAGGCTTAGCTCGCGCCCCGCGATTGTCTGGTTCACCGAAAGCGCCGCCAGCTCGAAGAACTGGATATCGCCCTGGTCGACCGCCTTCTGCTCCAGCACCTCGCGCGGGATGCGCAGAAAACGCACCTGCAACCCCGCCTCTTGCGCGATTTGGGCAGCCGTCTCGTTCATGTCCAGGGCAAAATCCCAGCCCAGAATATCCACGCCAGCCGAAGTCGGCGCATCCGCCCCCGCGCCAATCGCCCGCTGGAACTCGATAGCGATCTGCCGCACATCGCCGGCCGCCACCGGGCTGTCCACCGAGCCGACATGCACCATGCGCCCGCCCTTGCGCCCGTGCAGCCAGGCATAGCCTTCGACCAGCTCGGCATGATACAAGTCGAGGATGAACTTGCGGTAGCTGCGCATCTGGAAGGCGGCTTCCTCGCCAAATTCGGCTTTCTGCCAGTGCTGCCGTTCGTATTTGCCTAGGTTCTGCACGACGAAAGGCCGCACATTCTCGATTGCCAGCAGGCGCTTGCGGGAGGTGTGGATGGCGAAGCGGCCCAGGTCGCAGGCGATCCAGCGGCGATTGAGTTTCTCGGCGACGGCGGGAGTCGTGCCGCTGCCACAGAAGCAATCCAGCACCAGGTCGCCTTCGTTGGAACTGGCGCGGATGATGCGCTCTAGCAGTTTTTCTGGTTTTTGCGTGGGGTAGTTTAGGCGTTCGCGAGCTGTGGGTGCAATTGAAGTTATGTCAGTCCACAAGTCAGCAACGAGGTTGCCAGGACGATCTCTTAGGTAGTACTTGAGTGTAGGAATTCCACCAGACTTCTTCGGCCAATGAATCAGCTTTATGCCATCAAGTAAGTCCAGCTTCTGGTGAATCGTCAATTTACGCCACCGGGGCTCAGTGGGGAGCAGTTCCCTTACCCAGTCTGGAAATCTGCCTAACTTTGGTAACGCCCAGGCACGACCCGCGCTTGGATGCCGATTGCGCCAGGGCTTGTATGCTTCCTCTCCACCTGCTTTTCCACCCGTAAGGTCTCTTGCACCGTATCGACCACGCTCGTCTTCATGCGGAAAGTTCTGCCTTGCTTTTCGTTCGTCGAAATCTACATATGTCTCATGCCAACACCATGCGTCACCGACACTGTACATGAGCATGACCTCGTGAACAGCCGGCCACTGCTTGGAACCAAGATGGTGGGCATTAGTTCGCTGCCAAGAAATTTCGTTACGGAAGTTAGAGACGCCAAAATGTTCGTCAAGAATTGCCTTCAAATAGTGACTAACATTCGGATCGCAGTGGACGTACAAACTGCCTGTTTCACTAAGTAGTTCATAAAAGATAGTTGCCGTTTCAGAAAACCACTTGAGGTAGGACCCTAAGCCATTAGCCCCCCCCCACGTATCCCTATAGGCTTTTTGCTCTATAATACTCGGTTCTTTTGTAAAGCGCTCGTCACCCACGCTCGTTTGGAAGGAAAAATCCTGCCCGGTCGCAAAGGGCGGATCAATATAAATCAGGTCGACCTTGCCGGCGAATTCGGGCAGCAGCGAGGGCAGCACATATTTTTTGTCGCCCCAGATGAGGCGGTTGCGCCAGTCGCTGTCGCGTCCACTGGCGAAGAGCTCGAGCGTGCGCTGACGTTGCTGGGCAGAT
>JAJDZQ010000121.1 GCA_022824565.1 Anaerolineae bacterium
ATCTGCGCCTTTGTCCTGGCTTTTTGGCATCTGCTGATTCGTCCCCTGGCGCCGAACCTGCGACAGCCGCCAACCAGCCCATTGACATTCCGAGCGCGGGAAGTTCTGTCGCTGATACTGGTCAGCGGTGGCATCGCGACCTTCATAGGTGGCGTCTGGGACGAATTGTGGCACCGCCGCTATGGCATTCCTTTTGGCGAGGACTTGTTCTGGCGGCCCCATCTGCTGATGTATTTTGGATTTGCCACCGCGACCGTCTGCGGCTTCTGGGCGCTGCTGTATCTGAACCGCCAGCTGCGCGGCAACTTTCAACAGCGATTCCGCTCCAACACAGTCGTCGGACTGCTGATATTGAACGCCGCGTTTCTGCTCTACGCCTTGCCCGCCGACCCTATCTGGCACTGGATTTTTGGCGAAGACATCACCGCCTGGAGCATCCCGCATCTGATCTTGCTGACGAGCTTCGTCTTTACGCAATTGCTCGCGCTGGATCTGCAGATATCGACCAGGTTGCGACAGCAGTGGCGAGACCTATTCGGGCTGCGGCTCGGCGACTTTGTATCGTTGGTCATCCTCGCCGCCATCCAATTGCTGTGGCTGCAGGTGATGCTCATCGATTGGGACGCGTCACTAACGGGCATCCCGCCGGAAGCGCTCGGGCTCTATCGTCCGGAGTGGCTGCTAGCGGCGAATTTGGTGGCTTGCGTCACCTTCACTGGCGTGCTGGCCACGAGGCTGCTGCGCTGTGCGGGCGCGGCGACAGTCGCCGGGCTGCTCGCGCTGGTTATTCGTATCGGCTTGATTCAGCTGCTTGATGCGGAGATGTTGCAGTTCGTCGCCTGGCTGGCTGCGCTGTTGCCTTTGTTCGCCATCGATATCTGGGCATTCATCTGCAGCGCCATCCAAAAGCGCGAGCCCGACTGGCGCGGCACCGCTGTCGCTGTGATTGTCGCTATGGCGGTTAATGCGCTCGTCATCCGCAGCCTGTACGATTTGGGAGCTGCCGATAATGTTGCCTATGCCGCCGCTATCATCATTGCGGGCCTGGGCATGAGCTGGTTCGTCAATCGTGTGGCCGATGCTTTGCTGCGCCAACACAAGGCGATCGCCGCGTTCACGAGCGAGCGCAAGCGCATCAAGCCGGCGCTATCCTTTGGCAGCCTGGGCGTCTTCCTCGTCTTCATCGCCTTCTCCATCGTGACAGCGCCTCCGCCGGTGTGAGTTTGTTTTCGTCCCCAGGATGGGCCAAAAGTGCGCAGCCGCGTGTCGCAGCGAGCATTTTGCGTTATGCTAGTTGTGATAGGTATGAGGCTGATGAAAACACTTATGGTTACAGTAACTGCACCGACCAAGGCATCCACCAACAGCAAATCCAAAACCAAGACGGTCCCCAAGCCGCGCCGCTATGACTATGATATCGTCATCATCGGTTCGGGACCGGCCGGACATCGCGCGGCCATCCAGTCGGCAAAGCTGGGCAAACGAGTGGCCGTCATTGAAAAGAAAGCGTTGATCGGCGGCGTCTCGGTAAACACGGGTACAATCCCTTCCAAGACCCTGCGCGAAGCCGTCTTGCACCTGTCCGGCTTTCGGCAACGGTCGATATATGGCGCTTCGTACACGGTCAAAGAGCATATCACCATGAACGATCTGCTGATACGCGCCGACCATGTCATCCGCCACGAGATCGAGATCAACAAAGTGCAGTTGCAGCGCAATGGCGTCGAGCTGATCCCCGGTATCGCCACCATCGTTAATGAGCACACGGTGCATCTGCACTTCCTAGGCAAAAAAGGCGAAGACGAGCTGACCACGCGCAACATCATGATCGCCGTGGGCACCACAGTCTCCAAACCCGACAACATCCCATTTGACGGGCATAGCATCTTCACCAGCGATGGCTTGTTGCGGCTGGACCACCTGCCAAAGACCCTGACGGTCGTGGGCGGCGGCGTCATCGGCTGCGAATACGCCTGCATGTTCGCCACCTTGGGCACGCGCGTCACCCTGGTCGAATTGCAAGAACGGCTGCTGACATTTGTCGACCACGAGATTGTCGATGCGCTCGTCTATCACATGCGCCAGCAGCGCGTCACCCTGCGCCTGGGCGAAAGCGTGCGCAGCATCGAACATTGCGACACGCGCTTTGGCAGCGGCGTGAAGATCTGCCTGAAGAGCGGCAAAGAGATCGTCACCGAAAAGGCGCTGTATGCCATCGGCCGCTACGGCGCGACAAGCAAACTGGGCTTGGAGAATATCGGCATCGTGCCCGACCAGCGCGGTCGCATCCGTGTCAACGAGCATTACCAGACCGAGATACCCAATATCTATGCGGTCGGCGATGTCATTGGCTTCCCCAGCCTGGCTTCCACCTCCATGGAACAAGGGCGCATGGCAGCCAACCACGCCTTTGATGTCGATCATTCGAGTTTCCCGCAGCTTTTCCCCTACGGCATCTATGCCATTCCCGAGATATCCACCGTGGGCGCAAACGAAGAAGAGCTGACGCAGGCGGGCATCCCCTACGAGGTGGGCAAAGCCTACTACAAGGAAATCGCGCGCGGGCAGATCCTCGGCGATACCATCGGCATGCTCAAGCTGGCATTTCATCGCGAGAATCACAAGCTGCTGGGCGTGCACATCATCGGCGAGGGCGCCAGCGAGCTCATTCACATCGGGCAGACGGTCATGGCTTTCGGCGGGACGGTCGACTATTTCATCAACACCGTCTTCAATTATCCGACGCTGGCGGAATGCTACAAGACAGCCGCCTTCGATGGCGTGAACCGGATAATGTGACTCCTTCAATCCAATCCCAATCGCATAAGTCGCGGGCGTGGTCATGCCGCCGCAGGTTGGGAGTCATCAGCGGGCAGAGCGGGGCGTCCAGAGGGCAAGCAGCGGGAGTTGGTGTGAGGGTGGTAGCAGTAGAGAGAATTAGTATCGCTGGCATTCGATGTCGACATAGCTTAGGGCGATATCAGAGCATATACCCCAAACTGTGTCGAATACAGCATTAGGTCAAATGTATGTCGTACTTCTCCAATATCAACTTGAAGTGATTCCACAAGATCTGTATACCCGCTTATATCCCTATAGACGCGGTACACTTGGCTGGTTTCGCCAAGTGTAAACTTGGCTAAGCGTGTGAAGTATCGTCTGCGGAAAACAGTGGATGTAATGGCGTATGAATAACCTAAGCTAATGTCCTTGCCGTCAGATATTGGCACAAACACTAACAGAGCGCACGGCCGCCTCGAGGTCTCCACCCATCGTCTGGCGGTAGATACCAAGGATGCGTCATATATATTTGCCACATCACTTACGTTAGACCATTCAAGGTTCTGGCCGGAGACTTCGTCCGCAAACCTGTTCAACTGAAATATGCAGTCGGCTGCAAACTGATTGGCCTCTATCTCTAATGTTACTACTGAATGATCGGACAACGACCGTGAGTCATCGAGAAGCATTGTCTCCTCTTGCGAGAGATTATCCAAATGGCCTGGCAGCACGAAGTGGCCGACTTCATGCAAAATACTGAACTTCCGCCTGTGGGGCGAAAGCAAATTGGAAATCCCGATTTCCTTCCTAGCTGGATACAAGTAAGCCCGAATATCTGGATCTAAATTGAATTCATTATGAAAAAACCCTCGAATGTTCAGCCCTAGATAACTGGCTATCCTCTCGGCATCCGTAGGAGGTTCTAAAGTGCAGGTCTGTTCTAGCAAAAACCGTGCAATATCTTCGCTGCTAAAGTCAGCCTCTGCTTTCACAGACCTTGACACACTCAGTCCTCAACGATGTCCGTGTTTCGGTAGAACTTACGCAGGTTGTCAGTTGTATCGCGTGTTTCCTTGTCACCTGACCGATTACCATCGGTATGCAGAACAACAGAGTCGTCGCTGTGCCTGCGGTTTCGCAAACTCGCTAGGTATTCTTGAATATGCGGCTTGCGCGTCTCATACTGCTCGGCTGTGTCCCGATAGAAGTAGTCAACGTATACACCGTAGTACTCGGCAAGAATGTTCAGAATTTCCTGTCGTGGCGCATCGACTCGCCGTTCAAGATGCGAGATAGTAGTTTGCGATATTTCAAACCCGGGATTGCTCGCGGAAATTCCCTGCGCCGCCTGCCTCTGGGTCTCGCCCAGCGCTCTTCGTAAACTTCGCAACTTGCTTCCAAAATCCCCTCTGCTGCGATACATGTGTGTCTCCAAAGTCTAGTACCACATTGTGCTTTGTGAGTGTACCGATTCTGATGCCCATGAAACCCCTTTCCTCGGCGCGAGGCTGACTCTGTGTTAGAGTTCCGTTAGAATAACGGAAATTCGCCTAAACGACTTGACAAATGATATATCATATGCAATAATCCAATCAACATAGATGAAGGCGGTGCACTAATGTAACGCAATTGTATCATGAAGCCCTTGCAATGTCAATCGGGAGGGACGCCGACGATGGTATTAACCCTAGTCGCCGACCCTCAATAACAAGGAATTGCAACTGTCAGGTATGGGTAGGTCGCTACCCGTACACCGCAAGTCTCGGTACCAGCATAATATAATGGAGTTGAAACATGATGCGCTACAAAACGGGGCAAAAGGCCCCACGAACAAGCACCTACGCTTGGGTATGTTACACCGACGGAACGCAAGTGCCGTTACCCACCAAAGAGGAAATGAGCATTCGCCTCACACGAGGCGAGACTTTTCCTCCAATTCGATCCTGCAACAAAGCTGCCTACTGGCGTTAGTCAGAGGCATAGTC
Source organism: Anaerolineae bacterium (assembly GCA_022824565.1). Taxonomy (GTDB): domain Bacteria; phylum Chloroflexota; class Anaerolineae; order Aggregatilineales; family Phototrophicaceae; genus UBA6055. The sequence continues at coordinate 4,767 of JAJDZQ010000121.1, forward strand.
AAAGGAGCCTATCATGGCTAAAAAGCAGAAACCCGGCGAAATAGCAGATCGCCCGGGCGAATACGAAGAGCGGGGTCCTCGCGGCGGGCAAGTTGATAAGCCACGCGTAGTGACCATCGACCCAGGCGACAGACTGCCGCCGACACAAGAGCCAGATCGAACTTGGGAGCGCGTTGGTCCGCGCAAACCCTAGTTCGATTGTGGCATTGAAAGTGTGGGAGTGACGCCTCCCACATTTTCTTTTTTGTCATTTCTCTTTGCCTTCTGTGCCTCCGCGCCTCTGTGGCAACACCCCCGCAAACACAGCCCGCACGCCATCTTTATCCCCAGCCCCAGCCAAGCCCGCCGCCACCTCAAAAGCCAGTTCGTCAGGCAGCGCCCGCACCTCGAATCGCCGCGTCTCGCCCCGTCCCAGCCGATTCAAGGCGAAGCGCTCCCACTGCGCCAACTCCGCCTCAATCGCCGACTTCGCAGCAGAAGTCTCCCCCTGACTCGTCGGGGGGAGATTTAGAGGGGGGTTGTCTCGACGGGGCGACTGAGGGGGGTTCTCGCCCCAAGCCACTGGCGGCAGCTGAAAATAGCGCTCGCGCAATTCGTTCACGCTCATGACCGGATACGCCGCCTGGATTTCTGCCAGCCGTGCCTGCGTGTCGGAGGGGCGGATGTCATCAAATGCAGCGACCAGCCCCTGCCCATAGAAAGGCAGCAAATCGGCGCTGATCTTCTCCGCCAGGCGCACCAGCTTGGGATAAAGCGTGCGCTCAATGAACTGGCGCTCGGCAACTTTCGCATTGGCTTCGGTGGCGTTTTCGCTGACCAGCCCGACCGGGATGCCATAGA
>JAJDZQ010000092.1 GCA_022824565.1 Anaerolineae bacterium
CGTAGCAGGCGCGCAGAGTGTTGGTGGCTAGAGCCGCGGGGGTACACCCGGAATCATCCCGAACCCGGCAGTTAAGCCCGCGAGCGCAGATGGTACTGCATTGGAGACGATGTGGGAGAGTATGCCGCCGCCAACGCTCTGTGCCCCTGCTGCGCCGTTTTTTGTTTGCTTATGCGCAGCCGCTCATATACACTCTGCACACAGAGCAGCCTGCTTGGCGAGCGCATGCCACCGTCCAGGTCGCTGCGCAGCCGCAAAACAACTGCAGCGCAAATGAGAGGCGCATATGTCCACGCCCCAAAAGCCCGACAAGGCAACCGACCACACATGGATCGCTGTCTTCATCACCCACAACCTGCCCGAAGCGCATATCGTTCTCGGCAGATTGCGCGCTCATGATATCCCCGCCATGCTGCACCAGGAAGCTGGCGCAACCGCCTTGGGCATCACCTATGGCAACCTGGGCGAGATCAAAATCCTGGTTTCTCCCGCCGATCTTGACAACGCCGCCGCGCTGCTGGCTGATGAAAGCGCCCCACACCTCGAGGCAAACAACGATCCCGTACAGCTGATCTGGCAAGAAGATGCCCAAGAAGAATGACACGATTACGCGCGTGCCGGGCATTCAGGTAGGGCATTTCACCAACGAAGCTGCTGCTACTGGCTGCACAGTCCTGCTTTGTCCGCCGAAGACCGTCGGCGCTGTGGATGTGCGGGGTGGCGCGCCCGGCACCCGCGAAACCGACCTGCTGGCTGCCCATAATTTGGTCGAAGAAGTAAGCGCCGTCTTGCTCTCTGGCGGCAGCGCATTTGGCTTGGCCGCGGCCGATGGCGTCATGCGCTGGCATGTCGAGCGCGGCCTCGGCTATCGGTCGCGCAGCGGGGTGATTGTGCCCATCGTGCCAGCCGCGATTCTCTTCGACTTGACCATCGGCGCGGCGGATGCCTATCCCGGGGCAGAGGCCGGCTACCAAGCCTGCGACAACGCGACGGCCGATCCTGTTGTTATGGGCAGCGTCGGGGCAGGCACGGGCGCGCGCATCGCCGCACTCTTCGGCAACGAACGCGCCAGCAAAGGTGGCAGCGGCTCCGCGTCTGTCATGCTGCCCGGCGGGCTGATTGTGGCAGCGCTGATGGCGGTCAACCCGGTCGGTAATGTCATCGGCGCGGATGGTGAAATTCTGGCTGGCTTGCGCGCGGCGGATGACTGCGGCTTCGTCTCGGTGCTGGAGGCCATGACCGAGCTGGCATCGGAAAAACTGCCCGAGCGCGAAAATACTGTCATCGGTGTGGTCGCCACCAATGGCGCGTTGAACAAAGCGCAGCTGCAAAAAGTAGCCCAAATGGCGCATGCTGGCCTCGCTCGCGCAGTCAATCCGGCGCACACCCTGTACGACGGCGATACCATCTTCGCGCTGGCAACCGGCGCTAAATCGGCAGACCCGACGCTGGTGGGGGCTTATGCCGCAGAAGTGGTCGCTGAAGCGATCAGACGGGCCGCTCTGCAAGCGACTTCGCTGGCGGGTGTGCGCGCTGTTCGTGATCGCCAGACTTAACAGAATCGCCATATCCTTTAACACAGGTTTAGTACAATGTCTGTATGATGCGCCTGTCGAAAGAGCAACCGGATACCTGCTGTGGCGAAGAAAATCCTGCTGGTCGAAGATGAAGAACGGCTGGTCGCCAACCTCGCCGACAAATTGCGCGCCGAAGGTTATGAAGTCGTAACCGCGCTGGATGGCGAGACCGGCTGGGCGCTGGCGCGTGGCGATAGCTATGACCTTGTCGTGCTAGATATCATGCTGCCCGGCTTGGATGGGCTGAGCCTTTGCCGCATGATTCGCAATGACAGCAAAGCCTCTGAAGTGCCCATCATCATGTTGACGGCGCGCGGCACAGAAGTCGACAAGATTGTCGGCTTAGAAAGCGGCGCGGACGACTACATCGTCAAACCTTTTGGCTTGGGCGAATTCTTGGCGCGGGTCCGCGTGCAAATGCGCCGCCCTCCCACCGACCGCAGCCTGGCGCAGAAGCAGCTTTCATCGGCAGACCTGCGGCTGGACATCACTGGTCGACGCTTGTTTCGCGCTGATAGCGAGGTCAAACTGAGCAACAAAGAATTCGATTTGCTGACAGTCTTCATGCGCAACCCCAATGCCGTGCTCTCGCGCGATTTAATTTTGACCAAGGTTTGGGGGCACGATTACTTCCCGATGGACAAACGCACGGTCGATGTACATATTCGTTGGCTGCGCGAGAAGATTGAAGCCGACCCATCCAAGCCCACACGCATCACGACTGTGCGCGGCGTCGGCTATCGGTTCGAGGGCTAGGCATGGAAGCGGCTGCGCTGTTTTTGTTTGTCATCTCGCTCGGTCTGGCAACCATCGTTCGCCGCCGACAACGTCAGCTCGTGGCGCTCGAATCCAACGTGGCCAGCCGCGATGAGGCGATCCGCCACTTGCGCGCCCAACTGCGGGCGGCCAATGCCGAGCGCACCAAGACCGCAGCGCTTTCTACGGCCATCGCCAATGTCAGCTTCGACTCGGTGATGGTGTTGGACGAGGACCTGAAACTCGTCGTCTGCAAAGAGCCGGCCGTCCATTTCTGCAAGGCGAAAGCATGCATCGGCGAAACCTTGCCATCGTTGATCGATTCGCCAGATCTGCTGGAATTGGTGGAGCTGTCATTACGCGAAGATGAAGGCTTGGAAGAACATTTTGTTGTAGAAGAACGGCATTACCGCGCCCGCACGCGCCTGTTGCACAGCGGCGAACAGCGCTTTCTCAGCCTGGCTATTCAAGACATCAGCGAGCTGGTCAGCCTGAATCGGTCGCGGCGCGATCTGGTGGCGAATATCTCGCACGAGCTGCGGACGCCGATTACGCGCATCCGCTTGATAATCGACAGCCTGTTCCTGGATGCCGACAAACCCAAGCGCAAAGCCAGCATCTTGTCCTTGAAAGAAATCGCCATGGAAACCGATGCCCTGCTGTGGTTGTCGCAGGAATTGCTGGACCTGTCCATGATCGAATCGGGACAGAAAATCTTGCGCATGGTGCCAATGCCGCTCAAGCAGATCATTGATGAAGCCAGCGAGCGCCTGGAAGCGCAGGCCAAGATGAAAGGCTTGACCATCGTAAGCCAGGTGCCCGCCAGGCTGGGCGCGCTTTGTGATGCAGACCAGCTAAAGCGCGCGCTGGGCAACTTGATTCACAACGCCATCAAATGGTCTCCAGCCCACGATGTCATCACCATCAGCGCAGCCGAGCGGTCGGACGAGCTGGTCGTTTCTGTCTTTGATAATGGTCCCGGCGTTCGTGATGAATTGCGCGAACGCATCTTTGAGCGCTTCTATCAAGGCGATGCCTCGCGGTCGGGCGATGACGGGACGGGCCTGGGCTTGGCGATCTGCAAGCATATCGTCGAGGCGCACGGCGGACGCATCTGGGCAGAGGGCAACAGCCAGGGCCGAGGTGGCCGCTTCAGCCTCACCCTGCTGAAAGCCGATCCCGAGCTGCTGCCGGCTGTCGACGGCGACGGTGAATTGCCGGAGCAAAGGCTGGAAGTGACCGCGGCTGGATAATCTTGCCAGGCTGCCGAAACCATCCGACCAACTTATCACCCGGCACGCGCTGGCCTGTATTGAATCGGTGGGGGTTCCTGTTACACTGGCGCGAGGTCATCTTTACGATTCAACGGGGCAGGGCAGACGCAAATCATGCAGTCGCAGCACAAGCCCGGGTTGCGCCCGGCCCGCTATGGGCGAAAATGGTTGCGCATGTTGGCGCCCCTGGGCACGATCCTGTTCATCATCGCGCTCTGGCAAGTGATCGCCAGCCTGGAGCTGATATCGCCCATATTGCTGCCAGCCCCAGCCGCGGTCGCCAGCGCGCTAGCGAAGGCTTTGGCCGATGGCAGCTTGCTCAAACATGCGGCGACCACCCTCGAAGAAATGCTCGTCGGCTTGTGCATTGGCGTGGGTTTTGGGCTGACGTTGGGCTATGTCATCGCCAAAGCGCCGCTGCTCGAAAACCTGCTGTCGCCGCTCATCGTGGCATTTCAGTCAACACCCATCGTGGCGTATGCGCCCTTGTTGGTGATCTGGTTTGGCACGGGTGTAACCGGCAAGATCGTTACCACCGCCATCATCGTCTTTTTCCCGACTTTGGTGAACACGATCGCGGGCATCCGCGGTCTGGATCCCAGTCTGGCTGACCTGTTTCGTTCACTGCGCGCCAGCCGCTGGCAAACTTTTTGGCAGTTGGAGTTGCCGGCTGCCTTGCCGGTCATCTTGGCTGGCTTGAAGACCAGCTCGACTCTGGCTGTCATAGGCGCGGTGGTGGGCGAATTTGTCAGCGCGCGCTATGGCTTGGGGGCACTGGTGATGGCCGCGCGCAGCCGCTATGATACGCCCCTGGTCATCGTCAGCGCCCTGACCATGACCACATTCGCGCTCGCGCTCTATAGCCTGGTCGCCTACATCGAGTGGCGCGTCCTGGCGTGGCGCAGACGTTCCACGACTTGACACTAGCCCCGCAGGAGAGCAAAAAATCGCCATGTTCAAGCTACTTGCAATTGTCATAATCGGCTTGCTGCTGGTCTCAAGCGGCGTTGTTGCCCAAGACCAGCCGCTTGACGAGCAAATCTTGTTGACATTCGTGCCCAATGTGCAGTTCGCGCCATTTTATGTGGGCATCGAAGCGGGCTATTTTGCCGAAGCGGGCTTTGCTGTTTCGCTGGATCATCTGCAAGAGCCCGAGGTGCTCGATCTGGTGGCTGTTGGGCAGGCGAATTATGGCGTCGTCAGTGGCGAGCAAGTCATCCTGGCGCGTTCGCAGAATCGCGATGTTGTTTATGTCTTTGAGTGGTTTCAGCAATATCCGGTCGGGCTGGTGTATGATCGCGCGCTCGATCTGTCCGATCTAGGCGACCTGCGCGACAAAACAATCGGCATCCCGGGCCGCTTCGGCGCAAGTTACAGCGGGTTGACCGCTCTGCTGCACGATGCAAACCTGACCGAAACCGATATTGAGGTCAGCGAGATCGGCTTTAATGCGCCCGAGGTATTCTGCCTGGGCTTGGTGGACGCCGCGGTGGTTTATATCAACAACGAGCCTCTGCAAATCCAGCAGCTTGCCGACGCTGGCGATTGTGGCGCTGTGCAGGCTGTCGCGACAACTTCTGTCGCTTCGCAAGTTGACCTGGTTTCCAATGGCTTGATCATCAGCCGCGCGCTCCTGGATGACGATCCTGCCGCTGTGCAGCGCATGGTCGGCGCTTATGCCAAGGCGCTGCGAGCCACAATCGACAACCCGGCCGCTGCCTATCTGGCCAGCCTGGCCCATGTGGAATCGCTGCCGCGCGAGCAATCTTTTCTGGATATGCTGGAAGCGGCTGCCGAGGCACAAAGTGACTTTCTTAGCGAACTGCCCAGCCGTGCCGAAGTCGCCGACAGCCGCGCCGAGCTGGCAAGTCAGCTCCAGAGCCGCTTCGGTTCGGGCAGCCTGGCGCAATTCACCATTTTGCTGAACACGATCGAGCTGTGGGATGCCGACCAGTTGGGCAGCAGTGATTTGGCTTCGTGGCAGGCGATGCACGCTACATTGCAGCGCATGGGCTTCCTGGGCGAAGCGCCGGTTGAGCTCAGCGATGCTTTCAGCAATCAGTTCGTTGTGGCTGCTGAGTGACGATAGGTCTGCAGGCTCTGCAACACAGTTACCTCGCAGCCGACAGTGTCCCGCTGCCCGCGCTGGGTCCGCTTTCGCTGGAGATCGCCGCGGATGAATTCGTCTGCCTGGTGGGACCGAGCGGCTGTGGCAAGAGTACCCTGGTGCGCATCGTGGCGGGATTGCTCGCGCCCAGCGCCGGCCAGGCAACCTACATGGGCGCGCCCATCAACGCGCCGCTGGATGATATCGCCATTATGTTTCAGGCTGCCAATTTGTTGCCCTGGCGGACTGTGCTGGACAATATCGCCCTGCCGCTCGAACTGGCTGGCATGCCGCGCCCGCAGCGCCACCAGATCGCCCGCGACTTGCTGCCACAATTGGGTTTGCAGCACTTTGCGCGGGCTTATCCTGCCGAGCTGTCTGGCGGGATGGCTCAACGCGCCGCGCTGGGCAGGGTCATCGTGCAAGCGCCACCTGTCTGGCTGCTGGATGAACCTTTTGGCGCGCTTGATGCGCTAACGCGCGAGAAGCTCAGCCTGGAATTGCTGCGTCTGCGCGCTCGTTCCCGGCCGACCATCCTCATGGTCACCCATGATATCGCCGAGGCGGTGCTGCTGGCAGACCGCGTCATCGTTCTGTCGCCGCGCCCGGGCAAACTGGTCGCCGATATTGCTATCGATCTGCCGCGGCCGCGCCAGCCAGACCTGCTCTATGACAGCGACTTCCTGCGCCTGGCGAAGCGAGTCCGCGCGGCTATCGAATCGCCAACGCAATGATGGCAAAGGCAAGCGTACCCTTTTTGCCGGCAGGTCTTTGTGGTCAAATCGTACTCATCATGCCATCTGCAATCCAATCGCAGCGCCAAAGGACGAATCTATGACCTTCCGCGCAGAAGCCATCCGCCCGCTCTTCCCTGCGTTGAACCGCCGCGCCGAAGATGGCACATTGCCCATCTTCCTCGACAACCCGGCCGGCACGCAAGTCCCGCAAACAGTGATTGATGCGGTGAGCGATTATTATCGGACGATGAACGCGAATTCGGGCGGCCGCTTTGCTACTAGCAAGCGCAATGATGCCATGGTAGCCGAGACACGCCGCGCTATGGCCGACTTTCTCAATGCGCCCAGCCCCACCGAAATCGTCATTGGTCCCAACATGACCACCTTGTGCTTTGCCCTCAGCCGCGCCATCGCCCAAACACTTTCGCCTGGCGATGAAATCGTGCTGACGCGCATGGACCACGATGCCAATGTCGCGCCCTGGACCTTGATCGCCCGCGACCGTGGCTTGCAGGTGAAATGGGTCGATATCCAGACGCATGACTGCACACTGGATATGAGCATGCTGGAAGCAGCGCTTTCTGAAAAGACGCGCTTGGTCGCCACCGTGCATGCGTCAAATGCCGTGGGCACGCTCAATCCAGTCGACCAGATCGCCGATATGGCGCATGCGGTAGGCGCCTGGCATGTGGTCGACGCCGTGCAAAGCGCGCCGCATGTGCCGATTGATGTGGCTGCGCTGGGCTGCGACTTTCTGCTTTGCTCGTCCTATAAGTTCTATGGACCGCACCTGGGCATCCTGTGGGGTCGCGAAGAATTGCTAAATAGGCTGCCCGTCTACAAAGTGCGCCCCGCCAAAAATGCCGCGCCCTGGCGATGGGAAGTTGGCACGCCCAGCTATGAAACCTGGCACGGATTGCTGGCTTGCCTCGAGCATTGGCAGGCGCTGGGCGAGAATTTCGGCGGTGTCGACAAGCCGGCAGGCCGCGCTGCCGCAATGAAACGGGGCCTGCTGGCCGTGCAAGCCTATGAACGCGAGTTGGTTGCCATGCTGATTGATGGCTTGAGCGCGATCAAGGGCGTGAGCATCGCTGGCATCACCGATAGCGCTCGCTTTGACTGGCGAGTTCCCACCGTGGCGATGGTCAAAGCGGGGCATACGCCCGACGAAATTGCCGAATTTTTGGCGCAGCGCCATATCTATGTTTGGAGTGGCGACTATTATGCGCAGGAGATCATGCAGCGGCTGGGCCGACCGCAAGGCCTGGTGCGCATCGGCATTGGGCAATACAACACACGCGCAGAAATCTCCAGACTGCTGGAACTTCTGGAGGCGATGTAATCCGCGCCTAGGCTTCGAGGGCGTTCAACTGCTTCATCAAACGGCTTTTGCGGCGGGCGGCATTGCGCTTGTGCACGACGCCGCGGCTGGCCAGTTTGTCCAAGTCGCGCAAGGCTGCATAGGTGGCATCGCGAGCCTGCTGCAAGTCGCCACTATCAATGGCGGCGCGCGCTTTTTTGACCAGGGTGCGCGTGCGGTTGCGATAACTGCGGTTGTGCAGCCGCCGCTTCTCGTTTTGGCGGATTCGCTTCAAAGCAGATTTGTGATTTGCCATATCTTCTGCCGAGGAGATGTGCTGCTCCCCCGCGCTCCTTTCATGCTGGGCAATTGGGCCGCGCAATGGCGACCAATCATGAACTGCAGCCTAGCACAGCCTGCGCCCGCTGTCTATAGCGCTTTGAAGACGGGAGTGGCGAATTTGTAGCTGACAGCTCTGCCCCCATCCCCCAGCCCCTTGCCCCCAAAATGAGGGAAGGGGAGTGCTACTACTTGTTGAAGTCCCTGCCTCTCTATGGGGGAGGAGGAGCGCTACTACTTGTTGAAGTCCCTGTCTCTCTATGGGGGAGGGGGAGCGCTACTTCGTTTTGAAGTCCCTGCCTCTCTATGGCTGGGGACAGGACAGGTTTCCAAGAGAGCGCACGTGCGGGTCTATCCCCCCCCAACCCCCCCTCCCCGAAGCATCAGGGAGGGGGAGCGCATGCAGAAGAAAATGAAATCTGATGCTCAATTTCTTGCAGATTAGTAAGTATTGCACTGGTTTCTCGACGGGTCTCCCTTCTCCATTGATATGGGGAAGGGCTGGTGATGGGGTAGAATGAAACCTGTCCCGTCCTCCCTCTCTATGGGGGAAGGATTTAGGATGGGGGGCAAACCTGCATTTTACAGCGATTGTCCCGGGCGACATCCTGGCGGTCTACCCTACATTTTCGCGCGGAGATTTGCCATAATGCCAGGCAGTTGACCAGGTATCCAACGGGCGAGGCGCGACCAGCATGACACAACCGAAGCTAGCGACTGCAAAGACAAACTGGTTGGCCATCTGCATTTGCAGCGTGCTGGGTATTGCACTGGCTGGATGTGGCAGCTTTCAGCAGCCGGTGATGCAGCCGCCTACCGATACGCCACAGGTCGAACTTGCCAGCGAATCCGCCACACAGGCACCAACAGCTACGCCCACTGCAACGCCCCTGCCGCCGACTGCCACGCCGACCCCATTGCCGCCAACCGCCATGCCCGAGCCGACCGCGACTGCTGAGCCGACCAGCGCGCCGCAATCGCCGATCGACAGGCTGGTCGCCGTGCGCAACGCCGACAATGGCGCCGCCCTCTTTCATACATTCCAGGAGGCCGCCAACTACTCCTGCGCCAACTGCCACAGTACCACCAGCGAAAAAGAGCTCATCGGTCCGGGCTTGCTGAATATCCGACACCGCGCCGCGCAACGTTCACCCGAGCAAAGCCCCGCCGAATACATCTATCAGTCCATTGTCGATACCAAAGCCTATGTGGTCGAGGGCTATGATGCCGAACTGATGCCGGCGAATTGGGCAGAAATCTACAGCGATCTGGAGATCTTTGATATCGTCGCTTTTCTGATGACCTTGGAAGGTCGCTCCGATATTGATGATCCCGACCCTGCTGCGGAGTCCCCTCCCCTGGATTTGTCGGCCTATGGCGAGATTGCGCTGCCCGATACGGCCGCTGCCGAACGCGGCTCAGAACTATTTACCGAGCTGCAAAGCGCTGCTGGGTTCGCCTGCGCCGGCTGCCACTTTACCGACAGCGAATTGCGCTTGATTGGTCCTGGCTTGCAAAATGTCGGGGCGCGCGCAGAAACTCGCGTGGATGGGCAAAGCGCTGTTGAGTACCTCTTCCGCGCCATAGTCAATCCAGCCGGCTATTTGGTAGCGAATTATGACGCTGGCGTTGAACCGGACAATTATGCGCAGATCTTCAGCGAAGCAGAACTGTACGACCTCATCGCCTACCTGCTCACACTGTAGTTTGCAGCGCCGCGATCTCGTCTTGCAATAGCTGGTTCGCCTTCGTCAGCGCGTTGTGACGGTCATTCAGCCACTGACGGTCGGCCAGGATTTGCCCCTGCTGCGCCGCCAGGACGGCCGCCGTGGCTGCAGGCGCTGCGCCTCCATACAGGCTGCGCGCATCGACGAAGGCCTGCGCATCCAGCGCGCGCTGGAAGGCTGCTTCGGCCAGCGAAATCTCCAGCCCCAGACGGTCTGCCGCGACCAGACGCAGGGTCTCCGCAGTGAGTTCGGCTGGCGCAAGACCTTCAGCCTGCGCATGGTTGACCAGCGCCGAGACGCTGCTGTGCGCTTGGCGGAAAGGCAGCCCGCATTCGCGCACGAGGGTATCGGCCAGCTCGGTGACAGTGGTGAATCCCGCCGAGGCCCGCGCGCGCAAGTGCTGCACATTGACCTGCAACGTGTCTATGACGGCGGCGTAAAGCTGCAGAATCGCCTGGGCAGTTTCGAGAGAGCCGAACAGCAGCGGGAAGATCTCGTCTTCGATGTCTTGCGTATCGCCGAAAGGGATGTTGTGGCATTGCAGGGCGATTCCCTGTGCCTGCGCCAACATGCGGCTGATGCGCGCCCGCAGATGTTCCAGCACGACCGGGTTGCGCTTCTGCGGCATAATCGAGCTGATTTGCAAGAAGCTGCTGTCAATGTGGATCGCGCCGCTTTCTTGCGTCGCCCAAAACAGCATGTCCTGCGTAAATCGCGATAGATTCACCGCCAGCGAGCTCAACACGCCCGCGACATCGGTCAGGTTGTCCGATGCGCCGATGCTGTCGTAGGTGCTGTGCATCACGCCGTCAAAGCCCAACAGGCGCGCGCTCAACTCACGGTCGATCGGGAAAGCTGTGCCCGTCAAGGCGGCTGCGCCCAACGGACTTTGGTTGTTGGTCGCCCAGGCGTTTTGCAAGCGCGCTGTATCTCGCGCCAATCCAGCCAATACCCCGGCCATATAATGCGCCATGGTGGTGGGCTGGGCCGGCTGCGTATGCGTGTAGCCAGGCATCAAAGTGTGCAGGTGCAGACTGGCAAACGCGTGCAGGCTTTCGCGCAGAGACAGCAGGTCGTCGCAGGTCTCCAGCAGCAATGCCCGCAGCGCCAGACGTGTCAGCGCATAACCCAGGTCGTTGCGGCTGCGCGCGAGTTGCAGATTGCCGCCATGCGCTGGGCCAGCCAATTTAATGAGCTCGTTTTCGATGGCGAAGAAGAGGTCTTCGACACCGGCGCGATAGCTCAGCCCGTCGACTCCCAGCGCCTCGACCTGAGCCAACGCAGCCAACAGCGCCACGGCATTTTCCCGCGAGATGATGCCGCACTTGCAGAGCATGACCGCATGCGCGCGATTGGCCGCCAGCATCGGCGCATAATAATAGAGCTTGGCATCGGCGAAGAAAGGCTGCAGCACAAACTTGTCATAAAGCGGGTGTGGAAAGCTGGAATCGGCGCGCGCCATGCCTAGCCCTTGAGCCCGGTCAGCGCGATGCCCTCGATGATGTAGCGCTGGAAAATGATGACCACGATTAGCAGCGGCACGACCGAAAGCGACGCGCCCGTCATAATCAAATTCCAGGGTGTCTGCGCCTCGGACGAAAAGAGCTGAATGCCCACTGGCAAGGTGAACATCTCGCTCTTGCTGGTGGCGATGAGGGGCCAGATAAACGCATTCCAATTGCCCAGAAAGTTGAAGATGCACAGCGCGCCGATAGCTGGCAGGCTGAGCGGCACGGCCACGCGCCAATACAATCCAAACTCGCTGACGCCATCAATGCGCCCGGCATCCAGCAGCTCGTCGGGCACGCCCTGCATGAACTGGCGCATCAGAAAGATGCCAGAAGCCGTGATGACGCCAGGAAAGGCGATGCCCCAATAGGTATCGACCCAGGTGCCGCCGATGGGAGGGTTGGACGACATGATGAACCAGGGGATGATCAGCATCTCCGTCGGCACCATCAACGAGGTCAAAAAGATGATGAAGATGGGGCGCTTGCCGGGGAACTGATATTTGGCGAAGACATAGCCGGCCAGCGAGTCGAAAAAAGCGACGCTGATCGTGCTGAATACCGCCACGATGAAGGAATTTTTGTACCATAGCGGCAAGTCCGTTTCGGTGACGACCTCGCTATAGTTGTCCACAGTCGCTTGGTTGGGGAAGAAGTTGCGCCGCAAGATTTCTTTTTCGGGCTTGAACGAGGTAGAAAGCATCCAGATGAAAGGCACCCCCATCGTCAGCGCGCAGACCGTCAGCACCAGGTAAGAAAAAGCCCGATACTTCCATTCGCCGCGGCCGCTGCCCACCGCGCGCGAATCGCTGCGTTCCCGGAAGAGGTTGCTGGGGGTGATCGATTCCATCGCGCCCGCTCTAGTTGATGCGCCGCGCTGTGACGCGCAGTTGGATGATTGTGATGATGAGAATGAAGACGAACAGCACCACCGTCAGCGAAGAAGCATAACCCATATTGAAGCTCGTGAACGCCTCGCGATAAACCCGCAGCACCACGGTCGTAGTCGCATCCAGAGGCCCGCCACGCCCCTGTTCTGTCATCGCCAGGACAGGCGCGAACATGCGCAGGAAAGAAATCGTCTGTAAGACCAGCAAGAACACGATGGTCGGGTTCAGCAGCGGCAGGGTGATAAAGCGGAAAGTGTGCCAGCGGCTGGCTCCATCGACCTCGGCGGCTTCATAATAGGTGCGCGGAATCTGCTTCAAGCCAGCCAAAAATATGATGACAGCGAAGCCCATGCCCTGCCAGATTACCAGCGAAAGCACCGAAGGCAGCGCCTGCTTGGGACTATTCAAGAAAGGCTGCTGGGGCAGCGAGACCAACTGCAGCATGACATTGATCAAGCCGAAGCGCGGCTGATACAACATGCGGAAGACCCAGGCGATGGCGATGGTCGAGGTGACAAAAGGCAAAAAGAACATGATGCGATAAAAAGTGCTCATGAAGCGGATCTCGTTTAGCATCAGCGAGATCATCAGCGCCAGGCAGAGCTGGATCGGCACGCCCAGCAGCAGATAATTTGCCGTGTTTTGGAAGGCCGCCTTGGTGGGGGACTTGCGCTTGTTCAGCTCGTCGAGCAGCTTCTCATAATTTTCCAAACCCACATAGGGCTGTTCAGCCGCCAGCGGGTTGTAATCGTGCAGGCTCATCTGAAAGGCGAATAGCGCGGGGTAGATGCGGATGTAGGCGAAGAAAATGATGGGGATCGCCAGGAAAATATACGCCCAAACGACCTTGCGCCGGGCCAGCGTCCAGCGGAACCCTTTGTCGGCGTTGGCGCGGTTGCTTTTGTCGGGATTGTCAATCATGGTTGTGCCGTTTTGTTCCGCGTGTCAGGTCAGGTTTCTGGCCGCGCCGTTGCTGGCTTGCTTGTATACGATGTAAAGCCAAAGCGGCAAAATCACAATCGCGGCCAGGCCACCGGTCGCTATGATGATGCCAACAAGGACGCCGGCTATCGCAGGTCCTACGATTAAAAACCACAGGCAGCCCATGCCCAGCTTGTCGTTGAGGATGTGCGCCAAGCCCCAGATGCCGAAGAGACCCGCGATGAGACCGATGATGAAGGCGGTATTGTTGCGCGTGGGCTGCGCGGACATTGCGACAAAAGACGACGCGGCATCGTGATAACCGTCATCATAACCAGCTTCGTAGATGCGTTCGTTTTTTTCTTTCATTGAGGAACTACCCGCTCCAACTTAGGAGATTGCTAAAATGCTGCGCCGGGCAAAAATCCACCCGACGCAGTTGCGTTGGCTAGATGTCCGGGCGCTATTCGCGGTCTGCCCAGAACGAGTCGATCAGCTCTTGTTCGATCGCCGCGGCTTCGTCCAGCGCCTCGCAGGCATCCATCCCGCCCAGGCGCACATTGTCGAAGGCGTCAATCAGCACTTGCCGCTGGGCGCTTTCATCGACAAAGAAGGTCGCGTGTGAATAAGCCAGGCCAGCTGAGAAGGGTCCCAGGATGGGATCGGCCAAGATGGCTTCGTCACTGGCGGCGGCAGCCTGCGCTGGCAATTCGCCCACGCTGTTGACCCAGAGCGTGCCGGCTGCGGGCGAGGTGATGAATTGCAGGAACTTGACAGCCGCTTCCAGGCGAGCCGGGTCGTCATTGGCGCGGCGGGTGATGCCATGCGTCCAGTACGAGCCGAAGGTGTGGCGCTCGCCATTGGGTCCCACTGGCAGCTCGGCAACGCCATAATTCAGCTCGGGATTGTTCCTGGCGATTGTGCCGATGCGGAAGGAGCCATCGACATGCAGCGCGGTATCGCCATTGACAAAGGCGTTGGTCGCGCCGTCAAGGATGTCGTTGCTGCCCGTCATGTGCTCGGTTTCAAAAGCAGTCAGCCAGCTAAAGGCCGCGCAGCCCTCTTCGCTGTTGTAGGTGACAGTACGGCCATCATCGCTGTAGGGCGCGCCGCCATATTGCCGCAACAGCACCTCGCGGAACCAGTGGTGGTCTTGCGATGCCAGCGCGGCCGCGTGCCCCTGCTGCGTGATGTTAAAGATATCCATGTCGCCATCATACTCAGTCGTGGCGAGGGCAGCTGCTACGAAGTCGTCCAGGTTGGCGGGCGGAGATTCTGGATCGAGCCCGGCCGCGGCAAAGATGTCTTTGTTCCAAAACATCGCCAGCGAGCGCACGGCTGTCGGTATCGCCCAGTAGCTGCCTTCGAACTTGGAGTTGGCCACCATAGGCGAGAAGTGCTCCAGGATGAAGTCTTCGCTGAAGGCGTCTTCTGGCAAAGGCACGAGATAGCCGGCATCTACGAAAGCGGGGATCCAGCCATAGAAGAGCGTGACTATATCAGGCCCAACGCCAGCTGGCGCAGAGGCAGCCAGTTCATCGCGGAAGTTGGCATAGGGAATGTCGCTGTTATGCACGACTTTTATGCCCGGGTTCTCCGCTTCAAATTGCGCGATGAGCTCATTCATCGCATCGACCCGCGCCTGGAAGTTGTATTGCCAGTACTCAATCTCGATCATGTCGTCTTGCGCCAGCGCAACCGAGCCGAGCGATGCCAGCGCAATCAGTACAGCCAAGACGGCAAAGAGTTTGGTGAAACGCATTTTCGTCTCCTCGTTTCTATTGGATTGTAATCGGACCTCTTCACTGTAACGCATCTGCCCGCCATTGCCAAATTGTCCGCTGCCAGGAAGTGGTGATTAACGTGGATAGGCCACTATTTCCCCCACCCTAAATCCCTCCCCCATAAAGAGGGAGGGACTTCAAATCTGTAGTAGCGCAGCCCTTCTCCCATAAAGCGAGAGGGACTTCAAATCTGTAGTAGCGCAGCCCTTCTCCCATAAAGCGAGAGGGACTTCAAATCTGTAGTGGCGCAGCCCCTCCCTCATATTGGGGGAGGGGTTTGGGGTGGGGGCAAAGCATCTCGCATCCTGCAAAATCACCACTCCCGCTGCCGGGGGCAAGCGCATCACAGTTCAATCTTGAGCAGCCGCGCCGCGTTGCCACCGAAGATCAACTGGATGTCGTCTTCGCGATAATTCAGTTCTCGCACATCGCGGATCTGGTCTTTCAAATAGGGCTCGGCGAAACCGCGCGGGAAGTAGCTGGAGTCTGTGCCGAAGATGATGCGTTCGGGACCGATGGTCTCCATGTACTTGCGGAAGAGCTTTTTGGTATCCCATTCGCCATCCACCCACTTCACCCATTGGTTCGAGCCGCTGGTATCGATGCAGACATTGCCGCAAGCCCAGCACAACTGCAGTGTCTCGCGGATCCACGCGCAGCCAAAATGCGGCACGACGAAAGTCACTTCGGGGAAGTCTTTGGCGACATTGTGCAGCTTCAGCGGGTTGATATTTTGATGCCAGGCGATGCCGCCGCCGCTGCCCTGGATGCCAAAATGGATGAGTACCGGGATATCCAGCTCGGCGCACATCTCCCAGACGGGATAGGCATCCATATCTTCGACCGGGCGGTCCAGCGCTGGCGCCAGCAGCTTGTAGGCTTTCAAACCATCTTCGTTCACAGCGCGCTTTAGTTCATCCGCCGCGCCTTCGCTAAACAGATAATGATGGGCAAAGCCGATGAACTTGTCGGGATGACGCCGGACGATGCTCGCCAGGTTCTTGTTGCCGCCACCGGTCACGAAGCCCACGGCGCGCAACCCATACTTGTCGATTTCGGCTGCCCAGCGGTTGGCTTGCTGCTCGTCGGTGGTTTCTTTGCGCTCGGGCGGATCAAATCCCCAGCTGGCGCGCCATTGACGGTTGTAGGCAAGCGCGTGTTCGCGGGCAATTTTGGCGCGTTTTTCGCCAATGCGCTCCACATAACGTTGTCGCCAGTTGGGTCCTCGTTCGATGATCCAGCGCGACTGTGTCGGAAAGTGCACATGAAAGTCGATGATATTCAGGCCATTGTACATAACTCGATTCCTCCTACAGTTTGCGAACGCGCAGATGATAACTTGCGCCTATGGTCGATTCCAAATCGCCGTCTCGCGCAGCCTTCTACCGCACCCCAAGTCGACAGGTCGAACAGGGCAAGATAGCTAACCCCACCCCCGGCACCTCCCCCTGACCTGTCGGGGGGATTGAGGGGGGTTGCCTCTCCCTCCCCGTCGGGACAGCGTAGGGGCGAGGCGGTGACTCGCCCAAATAACCCCTCCCCCAGCCCCTCCCCGTCGAGTCTAGGGAGGGGAGTCAAGGTAAGTGCCTCCCGACCCGACAGGTGGATTGATGGGGTGTGAAAAGCCCCTCCCTCATTTTTGGGGAGGGGTTTGGGGTGGGGGTTGCCTCCCCTTGACCTGTCGGGGGGATTGAGGGGGGTTATTTTGGGCGGACTTGGCGCGCTATTTGTCATATGCACGCTGCAAGTTATAATGGCGCGAACTGAACCAGAACACGCGAATCGCAGTTGAAAGGATATGACTGATGGCACGAGCCGTAACCTTATTCACCGGACAGTGGGCAGACCTGCCTATCGAAACCCTGGCCGCAAAAGCATCAGAATTTGGCTATGACGGGCTGGAGCTGGCTTGCTGGGGCGACCACTTCGAGGTCGACAAAGCGCTGGCAGACGATGGCTACATTCAGTCGCGGAAAGACTTGTTGGCGCGGCACGGCTTGCAATATTTCTCGATCAGCAATCACCTGGTCGGACAATGTGTGGCCGACGCAACCATTGATGAACGCCACCGCGCTATCTTGCCCGACCGCTTGTGGGGCGATGGCGACCCAGACGGTGTGCGCGAGCGCTGCGCCCAGGAGATGATGGATACGGGCCGCGCCGCCCAGGCATTTGGCGTGGATGTCGTCAATGGCTTCACTGGCAGCCCGGTCTGGCATTTGATCTACCGCTTCCCGCCCACTTCGGACGAGATGATCGATGCGGGTTATCAGGAATTTGCAGCTCGCTGGCAGCCCATCCTGGATGTCTATGCCGAGCTGGGCATCAAGTTCGCGCTGGAAGCCCATCCGGGTGAGATCGCCTATGACATTTATACGGCGGAAAAGACCCTGGAAGTGTTGGACAACCACCCGTCATTCGGCTTCAATTTCGACCCCAGTCACTTCATTCACCAGCTCTTCGACCCCGTGAAGTTCATCGACCGTTTCGCCGACCGCATCTTCCATGTGCATGTCAAAGATTCCAAAGTCACGCTGGACAATGTGAGCAGCATCCTGGGCTCGCATCTGAACTTTGGCGATCACCGGCGCGGTTGGGATTTTGTCTCGCCGGGGCACGGCGATCTGGATATCGACTCGATGATCCGCGCGTTGAATCGCATCGGCTACACGGGACCGCTTTCGGTGGAATGGGAAGATAGCGGCATGGACCGCGAATTTGGAGCGACCGAATCGGCCGCCTGGGTAAAAGCCAACGACTTTACCGCATCGGCAGTCGCATTCGACGCGGCTTTCGCCGACGAATAGGAGACAGAAAATGGCAGACGAACAGCAAGTGAGCAGCACTTTCACGAGCCAGGCAGCCGAAGCCAGCGCCGGCGATGCTCCCCAGCTGGGCATCGGCATGATTGGCTATGCCTTCATGGGCAAAGCGCACACCAATGCCTTCAAGACCATTCCCTACATGATGTACCCGCCGGTAGCTGTGCCGCGTCTGGTGGCGATCGCGGGCCGCAATGAAAGCGCCGTCAATGCAGCCGCGGTGCGCTATGGCTACGAGCGCGCCTATACCGACTGGCGCGACCTGGTCGCCGATGATGATGTCGATGTGCTGGACAATGGCGGTCCCAACGATGCGCATGCCGAGCCCTGCATCGCCGCGGCAAAAGCCGGCAAGCATGTATTTTGTGAAAAACCGCTGGCGCGCACCGCCGAAGAAGCCAAATCCATGCTGGACGCGGTCGAAGCAGCCGGCGTCAAGCACATGGTCGCGTTCAACTATCGCTTTGTGCCGGCCGTGCAACAAGCCAAGAAACTTATCGAAAGCGGCGCGCTGGGGCAGATTTATCATTGGCGGGCGGTCTATCTGCAAGAGTGGGGCATGGACCGCGCCATGGAGACCAGTTGGCGCTTTGACAAATCAATCGCCGGCAGCGGCGCATTGGGCGACCTGGGCGCGCATATCATCGACCTGGCTCGCTTCCTCGTGGGAGAGCCACGAGCCGCCTCGGGTCTGGCGCGCACCTGGATCACCGAACGGCCCGATGGTCTTGGCGGCCTGGCGAAGTCCGATGTAGACGATGGTTTCGTGGCGCTGCTGGACTTTGAAAATGGCGCGCTGGGCACTGTCGAGGCGACCCGCTTCGCGCAGGGGCGCAAGAACTTCAATTCATTCGAGATTAATGCCGAAAATGGCTCCATCCATTTCAACCTGGAGCGGCTGAATGAGCTGAATGTCTTCTGGAAAGGCGAGCAGCCCGATACCACGCAAGGCTTCCACAATGTGCTGGTCAGCGAAGGGCATCATCCTTATTGGGCAAATTGGTGGCCACACGGACATATCATCGGCTGGGAACACAGCTTTGTGCACGAGTTCCATCATTTCTTCGCTGCCATCGTCAATGACGCCGATGTCGCGCCCTATGGCGCCACCTTCGCAGACGGCTATCGCAATGCTGTCATTTGTGATGCGATTTTGGAATCGGCGGCTAGTGGAAGGCGCGTTGATATCAACTACTAACTGTGCACAAACAAGCGCTCGCCATCGCTGCTGATATGCACCGTGCCGCTTTCATCGGTGCGCAGGACTAACACATCACCCAGCATAGCCAACGTGTCCGAGTCTGGGTCGCCGCGGGTGTTGGCTGCATCAATCTGCACCATGGCGAGCTGCGGTTGAATATGGCGCAGGAAGTTCGCATCCAGCGAAGAGCGGGTGGCGTGTTGTGGCAGCTGCAGCACAGTCGCTGCCAGCCATTCGCCGCGGTCGAGCAGGTCGCGCTGTCCGTCTCGCCCGAGGTCGGAGGTCAGCAGGAAGGACGCGTCGCCAAAGCTAACGCGCAACACCAGCGCATGGTCATGCAAATTGTCGGCGATGGCCGGCTGGGCAGGCGGATGCAGCACCTCCAGGTCCAAGCCGTCATCCAGTTGAATCCGTTGCCCGGCGCGAACCCGGATGTTGGCCGTCTCGTCCTCTTCCAGCCGCGCCAGCAGCTGTTGGAAGTCCTCGCCAGCGTTCGGCTGTCCATGATAGAGCGCCGCGCCGATCTCGTAGCGCTCCAGCAGTTGGTTCAATGCGGAGATATCCCGCGGGTCTGGATGCGTGATTGCCAGCAGCTCGAATGTGTTGTCGTAAAAGGGCAGCCGGTCGCCAAGCGCCGTCAACAAGCGCGCTGGAAAACGGCCGCCATCGACCAAGATCTGCGCGCCGCCCGGCGACTGCATCAATATCGCGTTGCTGTGCCCAAGCTCCAGCAGCCAGACATGCAGTCGCCCATCGCCGCGGCTTAGCAGCATCGCCAGCATCAACACAAGCGCGATGCAAAAGCTGCCAACCAGACCGGCGATCACAATTCGTCTGCGCATGAATGCCAGCAGCCTGTTCACATCAGGCAGTTGCGCTTTATTCATAATGGCACCGCCGATCAGCAGAATATAGAAGGCTTGGATGACGCGCCCATCAAAGTCGACAAGTAGCTGCGCGTATTCCAGCTGGGCAAAGGCGCGCACCACATGGATCGTCCAGGACAAATAGAGCATGTCTGCCCACAGTAGCAGGGTTCCCAGCGCCGGCACGAAAGCATAAACCGAGACCGCCACCAGACCCAGCATGAGCAGAGCCGACTGCGCCGGCACGATCAGCAGGTTGACGGGCAGCGCCACCAGCGAGAGCTTGCCGAAGTACAAAATCGTCAGTGGCAATGTGGTGATCTGCGCGGCCACTGTGGCGACCAGCGGCTCGACCAATACCCCGTGCAAGGGTTGCGCCAATCGCCCGGGCAAGCTGCGCTCCAGCAAGCTATGCAGCCGGTCGGAAAGGGGATCGGCAAACAATATCAGCCCCAGCACCGCGCAAAAACTCAGCTGAAAACCCAGGTCGTGCAAGGTATTGGGGTCGAAAAATAAGAGGATAAGCGTTGCGCAAGCCAGCGAAGCCGGTTTGAATGTCTTGCGCCTAAGCAAATCGCCGACGATCACCAGGCTGCTCATCAACGCCGCGCGCATCACGCCCGGGCTGCCGCCGACAAAGATGGCATAGACAAAGATGATCGCCACTGCGCAGAAACCCGCGAATGACTTCTGTCCGCCCGAAAGCGCCAGCATCATCCGAAAGACGATGGCGCTGACGATGACCATGTTGAAGCCGCTGATAGCGATGACATGCGCTGCGCCAACGCGAGAAAAATCTTCGGCCAGCTCAGCCGAGATGCCGCTTTCATCGCCGGTCAAAATGCCCGCTAACAAGCTGGCTTGAGGATCGGGCAACGCAGCGCCGATACTGCGCTTGACACTTTGCTTCAATTCCAGGAGCAGCGACTGCAAGGGGCTGCCGTGTCCGGCGCTAGTGACTTCTACAGCGGCATTGGGCATGCGGCTGAAGATGCCCTGCCGCGTCAGGTATTCTGCATACGAGAAGGTATCCCAACTGGGCGGCATTGTCAGCGAGCCGGTTGCGCGGATGCGGTCGCCATAAGCCACTGTGGCGCTGCGTTGCGCTTCGACAAGCACGAGCCCGCTGGTGGCTTGGAGGTGATTGTGCACGAAGATGCTTTCCGCAGCGACACGCAGCAGGATGCGATCGTCGCGCAAATCTGGCTCAACGGCAACGATACCCGTGACCGTGCCTGCGCTGCCGTTGTACGCGGCGATCTCGCTGCTGGGTGGGATAAGCGCCGCCCGCCAGGCGCCTGCGCAAAGAGCCGCGACTATGACCAGCAACACGGTCTGCTGGCTGCGGCGAAATGCCCAGGCCAGCGCCAAGCACAGCAGAAGGCCACTCAGCCAGGTGTTTGCGTGAATTTGGGGTGCTGTCTGGGCAACCTGGATGCCAATGACCCAGGCAACAACGATGTAGACCAGCCTCACGAGCGTCGATTGTTCGCTTGGATGCAGATGGCTGTAGTATAGGCAGGGTACAGAAGCGCGCAGGCCAAACAGACCTCAACTAGGTGAGGCCTGGTCGGGGGGGATTATCAATCTGGAGGGTGCAACGGATTACACGGAACTGGCTGCGGACGCCTGCGCCGGACGGTCGAAGTTGATCGGCTGTTGACGAACGCTGTGTTGCGGAGCTTGCGCGGCCTGTGCTTCGAAAGCTGGCTCGACTTGATCCGGCTCCTGATGCTGCATCAGGTGGATGCCATTGCGAACCTCGTCCAAGGTATGGGCGAATTGCTGCTCCAACTGGCTCAGCTGCGCCAGGACATAGTGGTCGGCTTCCTGCGTGATCTTGTCAGCTTCGAGATTGGCTTGCTCGATGACAAACTCGGCGCGGACCTTGGCTTGCTTGACCATTTCTTGCTCGTCGATGAGGTCTTCGCTGTGCTGGCGGGCTTGCTGCACGATGCGCGCGGCTTCTTCGTTGGCTTCTGCCAAGACCCGGTCGCGCTGCTGGATTGTCCGCGCCGCGCGTTCGATCTCATCGGGGATCGAAATGCGCATCTGGTCGATGATTTCCAGCGCCCGTTCTTCGTCCAACATGGTGTATTTGGTGCCAAACAGATGGCGCCCCTCGTCAATCAAATCTTCCAAACGGTCTACTAGATGTTGAATGTCCATCGCTACCCTCCCTGGCAAAGCGCTATGGATTTGTGCTGTCGATATTTCTCATGCAAGGCATTGGCGATACTGGGCGGCACCATCGAACTGACATCGCCACCTAGCTGGGCGATTTCGCGAATCGTGCTGGAGCTGATGTGCATATATGGCTCGTCCGACATGATCGCGATTGTTTCCAACTCTGGCGCCAGTTTTTTGTTTGCCATGCCCATGCGAAACTCAAATTCAAAATCTCCAAAAACGCGCAAGCCTCGTACCAATGCGATTGCGCCGACCGACTTGGCATATTCTACTGTCAGCATGGAATAACTCGCAACTGAAATAGCGGGATATTTTTGGAAGAGTTCGGCTGCCAGCGCCACCCGTTCTTCGACAGCAAAGAGCATTTGTTTGCTTTGCGGGTTGGCATAGATGGCGACAATGAGGTGATCGAAAAAACGCGATGCCCGCAGCGCGATATTGATGTGCCCATAATGTATCGGGTCGAGCGATGCCGCATAAAGCGCCGTGCCCCTGCCATCCATAAAGCCTCTCCCTAAGCCGCCACAGCATTGTAGGGGCGCGCCAAAATCTGCGCCAACTGTATCCGCCCCACTTCCAGGCATTTTCACTTGTCGAAGCCAGGACTTGCCTAGCTGATATCCCCGAGCGTGGGAAAGCGAGCGTGGAGAATCGCAGCCAGTTGCTGGTGTTGGGGCAGGCTGAGCGTGGGGTCTTCTTCAAACAGAGTCTGCGCTTCAGCCTGCGCCAGTTCGACCAGCTCGGGGGAGATGGCCTGCACCTGCTGGAGGATGTTGGCGCCACTTTGGAACTTGCCCGGCAAACTGCCACTGCCGCGCAGCTGCATATCCAGCTCGGCCAGTTCAAAGCCGTCGCTCGTTTGTTCCAGCGCCGCCAGCCGCCGTTCTGCAGGGCTGGGCTGTGCTTCGCTCGGCGTCCCGGCTTGGGCTGCGCGCATCCGTTCGATGTCAATTTCCGCCGCAGAGTCGGGCAGCAGAAAGCAATAAGATTGGTGCTCGCCCCGGCCGACGCGCCCTCGAAATTGATGCAGTTGAGCCAGCCCAAAGCGATTCGCGCCGTCGATGACGATGACGTTGGCATTGGGCACATCCACGCCGACTTCGGCGACTGTGGTCGTCACCAGCACATCATATTCGTGCGCGGCAAAGTCGGCCATCAGCCGGTCTTTTTCGGCAGCCGACATGCGCCCATGCAGCAAGGCGACACGATGCCGATAAAACACCTGGCTCAAGCGGTGATAGGCTTCTGTTGCCGAAGCCGTCTCTTGCGCAGCCGACTCTTCCACCAGCGGATGCACAAAGAAAGCCTGACGCCCTTGCTCCAGCTGGCTTTCTACAAATCCATGCAAGCGCTCTCGGGCGATCGGCTCAATAATCTCAGTTTGCACGGGTTTGCGACCGGCCGGCTTCTCGCTGATGATGCTGAGGTCGAGGTCGGCGTAGAGTGTGAGCGCCAGGCTGCGTGGAAATGGTGTCGCTGACATGACGAGCAGGTGTGGGTTGCGCCCCTTGCCGCGCAGAGTCGCCCGCTGGTCGACCCCGAAGCGATGCTGCTCGTCGATGATCGCCAGCGCCAGATTATGGAAGTCCAGCCCGGTTTGGATCAGCGCGTGCGTGCCAATCACGATGTCGATTTCGCCAGCCGCCAGCCCTTGATAAATGGCCTCGCGCTCATTCGCCGTCAGCGCGCCGGTTAGCAGCGCAATTTGTGGGCGCTGTGCCCATTCCAGCCTGGCGAACGTTTCGCAGATGGTTTTGTAATGTTGTTCTGCCAGGATGCCAGTTGGCACCATCACGGCGGCTTGGGCGTTGTTGTGGAGCGCGATGCCCAAAGCGGCGATCGCCACAGCCGTCTTGCCGCTGCCGACATCGCCTTGCAACAGCCGGTTCATGGGCAGCGGCTGCCGCATGTCATCGCGAATGTCGTTGATAGCCCGCGCCTGGTCGCCGGTCAGCTCAAAAGGAAAAGCATCAGCCACGAAGGATTCCAGAAACAGATCCGCGGCTTCCATTGGCAGACCTGGTTGCGACTGCCATTCGCGCCGCTTGCCGAGCAATGCCAGTTGTAGCATCAGCAATTCGTCGAAGATGAGACGGCAGCGGGCGTGTTCGCGATGGTCTTCGCCCTCGGGGAAGTGTCGCTGGCGGATCGCCCAGCCCAGATCGGCCAGGTCGCAGCGTTCCAGCAGCGCGCTAGGCAGGGGATCGGGCAGTTTGTCCGCCCATTCCGCTGTGAGCGTTTGCATGGTGCGTCGGAACAAGCGCGGACGCAAGCCTTTGGTCATGCGATAAACGGGCACAATGCCGACCATGGTCAAATTGTCCAGGTCCAACTCTTCCCACTGCGGGTTCGTCATTTGCTTCATATCGCGGAAAAAGCTGACTTTGCCATGCAGCACGACTGGCATGCCGCGACGCAGCCGCATGGCGGTATAGCCTTGTGCAAAAAAACGTGCCGTAAGCCGTCCACTGCCATCGCCGACCACCATGACCAGGTCGTTTCTGCCGCTAGTAGACACAGTGTGATAGCTTTCGACAGTCGCGATGATTGTCGTTGGCGGTCCGCCGGCCACGATATCTTTGATGCACTTCTGCCGCGTGTAATCGTGATAATCGCGCGGGAAGCTGTAGAGCAGGTCGCGGATTGTGTGCAAATCCAGCTGCGCCAGCAATTCGGCGAACTTGCTGCCGATGCCTTTGATGTCTGTTGTCGGCGCAGCGAGTTCCTGCTGCAGTGTCATCAAATTGCCGATGTCGTCAGCTTCGCGGGGCAGTCGCGGCGGTCGGCTCAAACGCGGCACAGGTGGCAAGTCCGGGCGGTTGTGGCTGGGTCCGCGCATATAATCATCGTCCCACGATTCGCCATCATAACTGGCGCGGCGTCTGCCCGGCGAACGTTGCTGCTGGCGGGCTGGCTTGCGGTCGACATGCTCGTGGCGTTTTGGGCGAGAACGCGATTTCATCTTCGCTTCCCAATCTGGCAAGCGATTCTTGTAGCGCGGCGGCGGCGGCAAGCGGTTGGTGGCGCGGTCGAGCAAGTAATTGAGTCGGCCGATTCGTTCTTCTTTGTCATCCAGGCCGGCGTATTCTGCCAGCGCATCGACAATCTCGTCAATGAGGATTTGGTGGCGTGGACGGCGGGCTTGTTCGCGCGCCTGTTTTTGCCAGCTCTGCGCGTATGCGCCCAAGCCGCCAGCCACCGCCGTATCCAGCGCGCCGAGTTCTCGCTCGCGTTTGAGCACGGCGACCAGATTTTCCAATGCAGAAGGCATGCCTTATCGTCTCCTGTCGCTGCGCCACGCCGCCACGCCGACCGAACCGGGCCCGACATGGCAGCCCAAGCTCGGGCTGATCTCGATGCCTAGTGTAGCAGATGGCGCGCTAGCGTCTATGGATGTCAAACCGCGCTCGGCGATGATGATGCCAGTCGGGTCGTTGCGCTTCTGCCTAGAAGTCAAAATCATCTTCGTCCGCTTTTTCGAGCACAGCCATGCCACTGGCTGCGGTACCCAAATAGCAGGCCATGCTGACGCTGTACATGGTGAAAGGAAAATGCTGGCCAGGAAAGTCCAACGCCAATAACTCGTGCATCAGGCGCGTTTGTTCGGTGATCTGCCGCTGATCTTGAAGCACCAGCGCGTCTTCCAAATCGTTGAATTCGGTCATGAATTCGACCATGCGCTCGACCGTCTGGCTGACATTTTGCACCTTCTCGATGACGATGATTTCGCCGCTTTCTAGGCTGACAAATGGCATGACGCCCAGCCGCGCCGACAAGATGGCGTGCGAAGCGCTCATAATGCCATTGGCGCGCAGAAACCCAGGATCGCGGACGCAATATACCGAGTAGATACGATCGACCGCTTGGCGCACCTGTTGGACCGCGGACTCGACATCGGTGGCTGCTTCGGCGGTCTGCGCTGCCACCCTGATCAACATGCCTTGCCCGGCGCACAAACTCTGGGAATCGACCACGGCAATCTCGCAATCGCTGCTCACCGACTGCGCAGCCATGCGACCATTCTGCCAGCTTTGGCTCAGCCTTCGCGAAGGATGTACCGAGATGATGGCGTCGCAATGCGGGGCGTGGCGCAGAAATACTTCCGCATAGTCGCGTTCCGATGGCGGCGTGACGATGGGCGGCTGCGCAAGCTGCGCGATGTGCGAAAAAGCCGTTTCGGCATCGATGTCCAGCCCTTCGCGAAAATGCTTGCCACCGATTGTGATGGTGTTGGGCAAGATGGTGACGGGGAAATGCCGCATCAAACGCGGGTTAGAAAAGCGCGCGCCGCTATCGGTGACAATCTGGATTCTGGGCATGATTCAGACGCTCACCATATCAGGCTGGGTGTGTTGTCTCGTTCGGCTTCGCGGGAGGCTTGCGCTGTGTCCGCGGCCAGAGCGGCTTTCTGTAAGCGCTTGTCCATATAGCCGTTCATGTCGCGTCTGCCGCCCGCCGCAGCGCCGCTATGCCCGCCGCGATGCCATCGGCATGCTTGAATATGCAGCTGCCGGCGACCATGATGTTCGCGCCGCAAGCCTGGACAGCCGCGATCGTCTGGCTGTTGATGCCGCCATCGACCTCAATATCAATGTCGTGCCCGCCAGCCAGCACCATACTCCGCAACTGGCTGATTTTGCTCGTGGTCGCGCGGATGAATTGTTGCCCGCCAAAGCCGGGATTCACCGTCATCACATTGATTTGGTTGATCAGCCCCAGCACTTCGCGAATGGATTCGGCTGGCGTGTGTGGATTCAGCGCGACGCCTGCGCGACAGCCAGCTGCCTTGATCTGCTCCAGGCTGCGATGCAGATGTGGACAAGCTTCCACATGCACGGTGATGGCCGCTGCGCCGCTTTCGGCAAAATGATTGATGTAGCGCTCGGGCTCGACAATCATCAGATGTACATCCAGCGGGAGGCGCGTCATCCGTGCCACCGCCTGCACAACCAGTGGTCCCATGGTGATGTTGGGTACGAAGCGCCCGTCCATGACATCAATATGGATCATGTCGGCACCGGCCGCCTGCGCTTGGACCACCTGGTCGCCCAGGCAGGCGAAATCCGCCGCCAATATCGATGGCGCGATTTTGAGCGGTCGCCGGGTCATGGCTGAGAGTTCACTCCATTTGGCATGGCGGGAATGGTACTGCCTGCGCGCGCCTGTGGCAACAGCAACGTCGTTTTGAGTTGTCCGCAGCCCGCCGCGATATCGATGCCTCGCCGCACTCGCACCGTGCTGCCCACGCCAAAGGAGCGCAACGCGGCCTGAAATGCCTCGATATGGCGCGAATCGGCCGGGATGCCCGTATAGCCGCCCGTAAGATTCAAAGGGATGATGTTGACATGGCAGTTCAGGCCTTGCAGCAGCCGCCCCAGACGCCGGGCTTCATCGGCAGTGTCATTTTCGCCGGCGATGGCCGCCCATTCAAATGAAATGCGCCGGTTCGTGCGCGCGCAATAATAGCGGCAGGCATCCAGCAGCGCCGCGATATCCCAGCGCCGATTGACCGGCAGCAACTGCGAGCGCTGGGCATCGTCAGACTTGTGCAGGCTGACCGCCAGCTTGACTTGCAGCCCTTCGTCGGCGAAGCGGCGTATCTGTGGCGCAAGCCCCACCGTGCTAATCGTGATGTGCCGCGCGCCGATGCCCAGCCGCTGCTGCAACATGCGCACAGCTGCCAGCGAAGCCTCGTAATTGTGAAATGGCTCGCCCATGCCCATGAATACGACATTGCTCAGCCGTTCGCCCCGAGTCGCCAGCTCCCGCGCGAAGAGCATGGCTTGCTCAAAGATTTCTGTGGCCTGTAGGTTGCGGCTGAATCCCATCTGGCCCGTCGCGCAGAAAACGCAGCCCATGGCGCAACCGGCTTGTGAGGATATGCAGGCGGTCATGCGACCATCCGCGTAGGGCATCAACACCGACTCGATGAGCTGCCCGTCACTCAATCGATACACGCGTTTGATTGTGCCATCACGGCTGACTTGCTGCGCGGCTAATTCCAACTCGCCCAATGCGGCGACTTCCGCGAGCCTGGCGATGGTTGCGCCCGGCAAGTTGTGCATGTCGGCGAGCTTTTCGACGCGCTGGCCATACATCCAGTCGCGGATCTGCCGGGCGCGGAAAGGCTTCTCGCCCAATTCACTCACTAGGTCGCGCAACTGCTCCAATTCTAGCGCATACAGATTTACCCTGTTCATCAAGCACCATGCGCCAGCAAGAAAGGCAGAAAATTGTAGCTGGCATGGGCAGCGACAGCCACGCCGGTGTGCCAGCGAACGCGCAGCCAGCCCAATCCCAGCGACAAGCCAAATATGATCAATGCGCCAGGTGTATAGAGCAGCGCCGGGTGCAGCAGCGTGAAGAATAGCGAGGTGATCAGCGCGCCGAAGACCGGCTGCAATGCGCCGCGAAACAAAATCTCTTCGCTCACAGCGGTCAGCAGCGCCAGCAACAGGGCGGGCAACAGGTTGCTGCGGAGCGCTTCATGCAGCATGCGCGCCCCATCGGTCTGCTGCGCGAAAGTATCGGCCGGCACAGCCTGCGACCAGAGGGCTGTCGCCGCATAAGCTAGCGAATAGAGGCAGATGCCCGCGCCCAGCCCCGCCAGCCAGTCGCGGCGCCGCAAGCCCTGCAAGCCCAGCCGAGCGCGCGCCTGTGCCCAACTCCGCCAAAAGGGCAGCCCGCTGCCCAGCAGCGCCAAAGCCAGGAAGACCAGCGCCGTCAATGCTTGAGACTGCAAGGCTCCCCAGGCAGTGACCGATCGGTCGGCCGGCGCAGCGCCATTGACCAGCCCCAGCCCAGCGCCAAGCAGCAACAGGCCAAGGGCGGCGCGATGGACGGGTTTGCTCGCACTGAAAGACGGCTTTGCCCAAAAGCTCAGCCGCTGTATAGTCCGGTCTATGATCATGAAGCAAGCAAACAGCATGAATTCTTGGATTCAACCACAAGTATAGTTGGCAATCGCACCAGAAGGTAGTTTCAACACAGTAGATGTAGAGACATGTAAGTAACACCAAGTAAGTCATGCTCAAAATGGGGCGATGATATGCCGCCCATGACCATATGATCGACAAAAGAGACGCTCCTACGGCGTTCCTTGCTATTGTTACATTTCTTTTTTGGTCTTACTTAGAACTCGATGTACTCGCTGGCAAGCTACTTTGACGCGATTGCCAGGGCGCGATGTTGACAGCCACCCGCCGCTATGCTAGCATCTCAATCGCCACAGCGCAACGCGTTGCACCGTTGGAGAGGTGGCCGAGTGGTTTAAGGCGATGGTCTTGAAAACCATTGTACGGTATCGCCGTACCGCAGGTTCGAATCCTGTCCTCTCCGCCTTGAACCGATTAACAGATGAATACGCATTGGAGAGGTGCCAGAGTGGTTGATTGGGGCCGCCTGCTAAGCGGTTGTACCTGTCATAGGGTACCGCAGGTTCGAATCCTGTCCTCTCCGCCTTATTTTGTACGGCTTGGATTACCTTTCAAGAAAGGACGCCGATGAGCGAGAAGATTGTCGTCCAATGCCTCGTCAAGCGATCTCGCCAGTTCGTCTGGACTTGCTACAACCACCCCGAACACATCGTCAACTGGAACTTCGCCAACGATGACTGGCGCTGCCCGAGCGCCGAGGTCGACCTGCGTGTGGGCGGACGCCTCTGCTCGCGCATGGAAGTCAAAGACGGCAGCTTCGGCTTCGACTTTGCAGCGGTTTACGACGAGGTGCTTGATGGCCTGCGGGTTGCCTATACACTGACCGATGGCCGCCAGGTCCAAACCAGCTTTGCGGATAGCGGAGACTCAACGCTCGTCACCACCAGCTTCGAGGCCGAATCCCACAATTCAGTTGAAATGCAACGAGCGGGCTGGCAAGCCATCCTCGATAATTTTCGGCGCTATGCGGAATCCGCCTAGCCAATATGGCGGGCGTTGGCATGCTCCTTAACCGCGATTGCGAATGGCTGGCGATGAGCGTGTACACAACTGGTTGGTCTATCCAGCGAAGGAGCCTGTGATATGAAAGTTCGTCCTCGCCTGTTCGCCTTGCTGTGGCTGGTTGCCGGCTTGGGCGTGGTGCCCTTGTCCATCGCCTTGTGCTTGGCTGCTTTAGAAGCCAGTCATAGGATCGTGGTGGAATTTGGCGGCGTTGCGAAAAATGACTATTTTGTAGCCAATTTTGCGTTGTACATCTTTGGATCAATATTTGGGTTCTGCGTGGGCAGCTTGCAGCAATTCATCATCGCGCGCACCTGGCGGGTAAAGCTGTCTGGCTGGTGGCGAGCCTCGACCTTGGGCGGCCTGCTCGGCGGCCTGCTTATCTGGCTGCTCTTTGAGCCCTTCGCCTTATTTGATCGGCTAGAGTTCCTGGGTTTGACCATCACGCAGGTTTCCACGTTGGATTTTAGCCTGCCCGCGCTGGTTCTGGTCATGTGCCTGGCGCTTGCCCAGGCGAGCAAGCTGCGACGGCATGGTCCTGCTGTGAGGCTGTGGCTGGCTGTGCATGCGCTGGCGATGCTGCTGCCCACGGTTTGCGCCTTTCTTTTTGAGCCAATCGCCCAGTCGTATTGGCTATCTGGCGGCTCTGGCCAGTTCTGGTTCCTGAGTCATTTCGTTCTCATGACGCTGGGCACGGGCATCGTCATGCGCCAGATCGCGCCGCGCATGGCCCGGGCCGATAAATCCAAACGCAAAAATATCGCGCCAGACAGTGCATGATAATAGCTGGCTTGATGTCGGGCACTTCTGCTGATGGCGTCGATGTCGCCATTTGCGCAGTGCGCGGACAGCCTGGCAAGTTAAGCGCGGACATCATCAGCGGCGCAACCTACCCCTATTCGCGGGACCTGCGCGAGCGAATTCTGCACAGCTGCGATCGTCGCCAGAGCCACGCGCCAGCTATCGCCAATCTGCATGTCGAGTTGGCAGAGGTGTTTGCGGATTGTGTCTTGCGGCAGCTTGAACTGGCGGGATTGGCGGCGGCTTCTGTCGATCTCATCGCGTCGCACGGGCAGACAATCTGGCACAATGTGCTGCCCACAGGCGAGGTGAGCGCGTCGCTGCAAATCGGCGAAGCGGCTGTCATCGCCGAGCGCACGGGCATCACCACCATCAGCAACTTTCGCGCCCGAGACATCGCCGCCGGCGGGCAAGGCGCGCCCCTTACCAGTTATGTCGACTGGCTGCTGCTGCGCCACCCAAATCGCTGGCGCGCCATACAGAATATCGGCGGGATGGGCAATGTGACTTTCTTGCCGCCCTTGTCCGATAGCGATTCTCCGCCAATCGCCTTCGACACAGGACCAGGCAATGCGCTGCTGGATATGGCTGTCGCGCAACTCACAGATGGCGCGCAGACTTATGATCGGGATGGCAAGTTGGCGGCGCAGGGCCGGCTCGATGAAGAGTGGCTGGACGAGCTGCTGGCTCACCCCTATTACCAGCGGGCTTATCCCAAAACGACCGGCCGCGAGACCTTCGGCAGCGCCGCGGCGAGAGAGATTGTGCGGGCTGCTTTGGCTCGCGGCTTGGACGCCAATGACATCATCGCCACATTGACAGCCTTGACCGCATCCAATATCGCCGATGCCTACCAGCGATTCGCGCCCGCGCCAATTGCTGAAGTGATCTTGGGCGGTGGCGGACGGCGCAACCCCGTGATGGTGCGCATGTTGCGGCAGTTGCTGCAGCCGGCCCGCGTGATGACGCACGAAGACATCGGCCTGGATAGCGATTTCAAAGAGGCGTTGGTGTTTGCTGTGCTGGCCCACGAAACCTGGCATGGGCGGAGGTCCACTTTGCCCGCGCTGACCGGAGCCAAACATGCCAGCTTGCTCGGGCAGATCACGCCCGGCGCCAATTTTGCCGATCTGCTGCGCCGCACCTGGCAGTCCTAGCCGACTCGCTTGAGCCGGCCAGTGCGCTTGGCATAATTCTCCGCCGCGCGGAACAAGCGCAAGCCTATCGGCAGCGCCAACACGCCCAGAATCAGCAGCGGCAGGATGTATTGCCACAACTCGGCTAGGCCCGCGCCCTCCAGCACAGCCGCCCGCGTCCCATCCAGCACGAAGGTAACGGGCGATATGACGGCGATGGCCTGCATCCATTCTGGCAGCACCGTGATGGGATAATACACACCCGAAATCAGCAAGAACGCTGCCTCGACCACATTGGTCATCTGCGCGCCGCGTTCCGGGTAGAGCAGCGGCAAGATGCTGGCGACGATGCCGATGGCGATTAGCGACAGACTCCCGGCCAGGATGACTGCGCCCGCGCCCAGCAGATTGGCATCTGCCAAATCCAGCTCGAAAAAAAGCGCCATGGCGATGCCGATCGCCAAAGTCGTGATTAAACTGTAGACCAGCGAATAGCCAGTTTGCCCGACCAGGTGCACCCAACGTTGCACGGGCGCCATCAAGGTATATTCAATCGTGCCTTCCCACCGTTCCCAGGCGATAACTTCGCTGGTGAGCATGAAGATGTTCGACAAATAACGCCAAACTAAGGTGCCGATGATGAGATACATGGTGAGGTATTGGACATCAAAGCCGGGCGCACTGCCTGTCAGCGCCTCTGCGCCCTGCGCGATGAACACCACAGACAGCCCGCTGGTCAATGAATAGAAGAACCACACCACCTCCCAGCCCCAATAGCGCTTGGTCAGGTGCCAATTGCGCGCCATGAATCCGTACGATTGCAAAAGCTCCAGGCGCAGGGAAGCGATACCGCGCAGCTTGTTTTGCATGGGTGGGCTCTCCGTCAGGTCCCCGGCGCTTCGGTGGCGTCGCGGTCTACCAGCTTTTCGCCGGTCAGGCGCATGAAGACATCTTCCAAGGTGGGCTGCTCGCCATTGGTGGCGATGCTGCGTTTGAGCGCGGCGGGCGTATCGGTGGCCACGAGTCGACCTTCGTGAATTACCGAGACGCGGTCGCAAAGCAGGTCGGCTTCTTCCATGTCGTGTGTGGTGATCAAAATAGTCGCATCGTGCGAATCTCGCAATTCTTCAATGAAGGCGCGCACTTCTCGTTTGGACCGCGGATCCAGCCCAGTGGTCGGTTCATCCAGCAGCAGCAAAATGGGCGAAGTCAAAAAGGCGCGGGCGATAGCGACCTTTTGCTGCATGCCGCGGCTCATTTCTTCCATTGGCTCGGTGTAGGTCGCGCGCTTCAAGCCCAGCCGTCCCAGGATTTCGTAGGCTTTTATTTTGGCTTCCGAGCCGGTTACGCCATAGAGCCGCGCGCCATACAGCAGGTTTTCCATCGGGCTGAGCTTTTTGAAGAATGCCGCATCCACAGACACGCGGCTGATCAACTGCTTGGCTGCCATTTCGTCGGCGCGGATGTCGATACCAAAGATCCTCGCGCAGCCGCGGTCGGCTGTCAGCAAGGTGGAGATTAGGCGGATCAAAGTGGACTTGCCCGATCCGTTGGGACCCAGCACGCCGAAGATTTCGCCCCGTTCAATCGTGAATGACACATGGTCGACAGCGGCGACAGGCGCTTTTTCGCCCTCGCTGATGACCGGCAACTCGCCCGGCGCCGGCAGTTCTACGCGCGCGCCCAACAGCCGCTTCCAGAGTGGGGGCTGGGGCAGGTGGAAGAATTTGCTGATGTGTTCGACGACCAGCGCAGGTTGTTCCGCTGGACGATGCCTAGCCGACACAAGAATGACCTCGTTTTTTGGGGCTGTCTGCGCCTGCATTGTAAACGCCGTTTGCCAGCGCGTGAAGGCTGGACGGCCGGCGACTTGCCGCGCCTCGCCTGCAGGGCAATCACATTAAAATGACACCCAGAGTGACAGCGACCAAATAAATCAAATGCTTGCCACAGAGGCACTGAGACACAGAGAAAAGCGTTCAATGTAACATTGAGTGACGGACAGCACGCCCTCGTTACAATAAGGATTCCGAATTATTCTGCCGCGCCAACCAAACTCTGTGTCCTCTGTGCCTCTGTGGCAAATAAACAAATTAATGTGATTGCCCTGGCCCCGCCAGCCGCTGCTATGGATAAGACGCGCACTATGGGCTATACTGACGGCGACTTTGGCGGACAAGCGATAGTGAGGCAGCGTGAGCGAAGGCATTCAGGTAGAGCTTCCTCTGCCATTGATGTATCTGCAGCCGGAAGCAGCGGATATCTCAATCACATCGGAGCTGGTCGAGCCAGAGGTCAGCCGCACCGACCGATCGATTGCGCGGCGAGCCAGCCTGCAAATTCTGTATGAGTTGGATACGACCAACCATTCGCTGGTTGCGGTGATGGACGCGCACTTCTACGCAAGCGCCGATTCCCGACAAGTGCGTCCCGTCATCCGCCGGCTGGTGCAGGGCGTGTTGGAAAACAAGCTGGCTATCGACGCGGTGCTGCAAGAATACGCGCCGGAATTCCCGATCGACCAAGTGGCGGTCATCGACAGGAATATCCTGCGCATGGCATTTTATGAACATCTCATGCAGCAGCGACATACGCCCGTGCCCGTCATCGTCAACGAAGCCGTGCAGCTGGCGCGTCGATTTGGCGCGGAGCATGCGCACAGCTTTGTGCACGGCGTACTGGGCGCGCTGACGGCGGATACTGCGCAAGCTGCCCCGGAAGCAGCAGCGGAGGCGGAGGGCGCATGAACATCTTGGGCGTCGGCGCGTGGGAATTTCTGGCGATTTTGTTGATTATGCTGGTATTTGCCGGTCCCAAGCGCATGATCCACTGGTCGCATGTGCTGGGGCAGCATGTCGCCAAGTTCCGCAAGATCTGGGCGGAAACAGTCGACATCGTCCAGAAAGAATTTGATGACGCCGGCGTCGACATCAAGCTACCCAAAGAGCCGCCGACACGCCAAAATCTTAATCGCAGCATTGCCGAAGCCGCCAAGCCACTGACCCAGCCCGTGCAAGACTCGCTGAACGAAGTCAAAAAAGACATCGACACCGTGCAGGAAGTCAGCGACGTGCTCAACCAGAAGCAGCCCAAAGCAAAACCCGCAGCGCAAAAACCAGCCGTCAAGCAGCCAGCCAAAGCGACGA
The DNA here is from genome assembly GCA_022824565.1 of Anaerolineae bacterium. Taxonomy (GTDB): domain Bacteria; phylum Chloroflexota; class Anaerolineae; order Aggregatilineales; family Phototrophicaceae; genus UBA6055. The sequence continues at coordinate 35,020 of JAJDZQ010000092.1, forward strand.
CAAGCGCCAAAGCCAGTCCGCCAGCCGCGCCCGAACCGGTCAAATTGGGCAGCTGGAGTGGCGAGGCAACCGCCGCCGACCGCTCCTATGGCAGCGCGCCCGACCTGGGCAGTTGGTCTGGCGGTGGCGAACAGGACAAGGCATGACAGAAGCCGCCGAGCTGCCCGAGGTCGAAGATGGCCATGAACTCCGCATGGGGTTCTTTGAGCATCTGGACGAGCTGCGCCGTCGGCTGACGCGGGCAGTGCTTTCGCTGGTGGTCGGCACAGTCGTCGGCGTCTTCTTCACCGACCGCGTGCTGATGCTGCTGCAAGAGCCCTATTGCCGCATCCCCGGCATCAACAGTTGCGAGCTGGTCATCCTCGACCCGACAGGCAACATCTTGATTTACTTCAAGGTCGCGCTGATGGTGGGGGGCATCTTGTCCATCCCCATGGTCACCTATCAGCTTTTGATGTTCATCTTGCCCGGCTTGACGCGCAAAGAAACTCGCTATGTGTTGCTGTCTATCCCGGCGACGACGGCGCTCTTCATCATCGGCGTTGTCTTTGCCTGGCGCATTTTGATGCCGCCGGCGCTGGGCTTCCTCAATGAATTTCAAGCGCAGATCTTCGAGCCAGAGTGGACGGCGGATGGCTACATCAGTTTTGTCACTTCTTTGCTATTTTGGATGGGCGTGGCTTTTCAGACGCCGCTAATTTTCTTCGTGATTTCGCTGTTGGGGCTGGTCAGCGCGGGTACACTGGTGCGGCAATGGCGCATTGCAGTGGTGGGCGCTTCGATCGCCGCCGCCTTGATTACGCCGACCATCGACCCCGTCAATATGTTCCTGGTGATGGCGCCGCTGCTGACGTTGTATGCGCTGAGCATCGTGCTGGTCTTCTTTGGACGCAAGCTGTCTGGCATCGACCGCGCGGACTGAACCTGCCCTCTGCCTGCGCCCGTCCGCTGTGCTACAATCGCGCCGCTGCGCCCAGATACTCTCGGAGTTTCCCCATGCCACAGTTGATCTCGCCCTATGGTGGCGAGCTTGTCGACCTGCTTGTCCCGCGCGAACAGTTGCTGCAAAAGACCGCTTTTGCCAATACACTGCCCTCGATCCAGGTGAGCCCGCGCATCGTCTGCGATCTGGAATTGCTGGCGGTTGGCGCTTTTTCGCCCTTGCGCGGTTTCATGAACGAAGCCGATTTTCGCAGTGTGCTGGATACCATGCGCCTGGCTGATGGCACACTCTTCCCCATGCCCATCACATTGCCGGTCGAGCCGAATCCCGATCTGCAGCCGGGCATGCAAGTCGCCCTGCGCGACAGCCGCAACAACTTGTTGGCCATCCAACATATAGAAGAGATGGTTGAGTGGGACCTGGAAACGACAGCCGCAGCCGTCTTCGGCAAGTTCGACGCGCGCCACCCCATCATCGCCGAGATGCACCGCTGGGGCCGCTGCCACATCAGCGGACGCCTGGAAGTCCTGCAGCTGCCGCCCCATTTGGATTTTATGGAGCTGCGCCGCTCGCCCGCCCAGACCCGCGCCGAACTGGAGAGCTATGGACATGCCAATGTTGTGGCTTTTCAGACGCGCAATCCGCTGCATCGCGTGCACGAAGCCTTGACCAAACGCGCCGCCGCCGTCGTCGATGGCGTGCTGCTGCTGCACCCGGTCGTGGGCATGACCCAGCCCGGCGATGTCGACCATTACACGCGCGTGCGGGTGTACAAGACGCTCATTGATACCTATTACCAGGTCGACCGCAGCTTGCTGTCTCTGCTGCCGCTGGCCATGCGCATGGGCGGACCGCGAGAAGCTGTCTGGCATGCCATTATCCGCCGCAATTATGGCGCAAATCACTTCATTGTCGGGCGCGACCACGCAGGACCAGGCAGCGACTCCAGCGGCCAGCCTTTCTATGGTCCTTACGCTGCCCAGGAGCTGGTCGTGCGGCATGCGGATGAAATCGGCGTAAATGCTGTGCCTTTCACCGAGATGGTTTACCTGGAAGACGAAGACCGCTATGAAGAGAGCGCCAAGCTGCCGCCCGACGCTCGTACGCGCAGAATCTCGGGCACGCAGGTGCGCGAAGATTATCTGGGGGCGGGCGTGCCCTTGCCGGCCTGGTTTTCTCGCCCAGAAGTCGCAGAGATCTTGGCGCAGAGTTATCCGCCGCGCCATCGCCGGGGCGTTTGCTTGTGGTTCACTGGCTTGAGCGGCTCGGGAAAATCTACCACCGCCGAGCACATCCTCAACTTGCTGCTGGAAGCCGGGCGCAATGTAACCCTGCTGGATGGCGATGTCGTGCGCACGCATCTATCCAAGGGACTGGGCTTCAGCAAAGCCGACCGCGATACCAACATCCGCCGCATCGGCTATGTGGCGAGCGAGATTGTGCGCCACGGCGGGATCGTCATCTGCGCCGCCATCAGCCCCTACCGCGCGACTCGCCAGGACGTGCGCAATCTGGTCGGCGCTGGCTTCATGGAAATTCACATGGCTACACCGCTGGAATTTGTCGAGGCGCACGATGTCAAGGGCTTGTACGCCAAAGCGCGGCGTGGCGAGATACAAGGCTTCACGGGCATCGACGACCCCTACGAGCCGCCGCTCAATCCCGAATACACGTTGACCGCCGAGGGCACCACCGCCACCGACAACGCCCGCCTGGTCATCGACAAGTTGATCGAGCTAGGCTACATCCTGCCCCGTTGAGCCCGCCTGCCAAACGCGCCGGAATGCCGCTTTCTCGATCTCGACGAAGACCAACACCAGCAAGCCCGCCAACACCGACACGATGATGTGGCTGCTAGCGAGCGCCGCGGTATCAAAGAGCGGTTGGAAGAAGGGCGCATAAATAACCACCAACTGCAAGATGAATGTCGAAAGCACCGCCCAGAACATCAGCGCATTGCCTTTGAAGTGGGCTTGCCAAAATGTGCTGCGGTCGCCAGCGCGGATCGCCATGACCTGGAACATCTGGGTGAAGGCCAACACGGTGAAGGCGACCGTGCGCGGGATTCGCTCAGCCTGGGCCAGCAGATGCCGGCCTGGTTTTTCGCCATGTTCTTCCAGAAATCCGGCCGGCGCCTCGCCCTCTGCCACACCCAGGAAGGCCACTCGCTCGCCGCTTGACCAGTTGTCCCAGGGGGCAGGCACCGCAGCTTCGCCAGCCAACACAACCACTTCTGCGCGTCCCAGCCTTTCCAAGCCCAACGATGGGCTGAAGCCGTCCAGGCCGATGGTCGTGTATCCCCAGACATAACTCACCAAGGTCAGCGCCGCGATGAGCACGCCAACCAGCACAATGTGCGCGCCTGTGCCCTGCGCGAAGATGCTTTCTTTGGTGGGCCGGGGCTTGCGCTGCATGACGCCTTTTTCGGCTGGCTCGAAGCCCAGCGCGATAGCTGGCAACCCATCGGTAACCAGGTTGATCCACAGAATCTGTATCGCCAGCAGCGGGATGGGCAGGTTGATGAGCAGCGCCACGAACATCACCAGAATTTCGCCCACATTGGAGCTGAGCATGTATTTGATGAACTTTTTGATGTTGTCATAGATGGCGCGGCCTTCTTCGATCGCGGCAACGATGGAGCGAAAGTTGTCGTCGGTCAACACCATGGCCGCAGCGCCCTTGCTGACATCTGCGCCGGTGATGCCCATGGCCACGCCGATATCCGCCTGCTTCAAGGCGGGCGCATCATTGACGCCATCGCCTGTCATGGCGACGATCTTGCCCTGTGCCTGCAGCGCGCGCACCAAACGCAGCTTGTCGGCTGGCGACACCCGCGCGAAACAAGCCGTCTGGGCTAGGGCAGCGCCGAGCCCGGCAGCGTCCATGCCCGCCAACTCCAGCCCCGTGATGGCTCGCTCATCCCCACCGATGATGTTGAGGTCGCGCGCGATCGCCTCGGCGGTCAGGGCATGATCGCCGGTAATCATGATGGTGCGGATGCCGGCTTCACGCGCTCGTTGCACCGCCAGCTTGGCTTCTGGACGCGGCGGATCCGAGATGCCGACCAAGCCGATCAACGTTAGATTGCGCTCCAGCTCGGGCGTGATTTCCTCGGGCAGCGCATCCAGCCCCCGCCAGGCAATGCCCAGCATTCGCAAGCCAAGCTGCGCCATGTCATCGACGCGCTGTTGCCAGGCCTCGCTCGCCGAGTCGTCCAGTTCGGCGATTGCCCCTGGTTTCTGCTGCCGGGCTGACCAGCGGATTAGCCGGTCGGGCGCGCCTTTGCAGATAGCGATATAGCGCGCATCGGGGAAGAGCAGGCGGGCCTGTTCGCCAGCGACTTCATGCACAGTCGTCATGGCTTTGCGATCGCTGGCAAAGGGCAGCTCTGCCACCCGCGGCAATTCTGCTTCCAGCTCTTCGCGGGTATAGCCAGCCTTGCGAGCCGCCACCAGCAGCGCCGCCTCGGTGCGGTCGCCGACCACATTGAAAGATTGCTCGCCCGGCAGCGCCTCGAGGTAGCCATTTGTGCACAGCGCCATGCACATCAACATGCGCCGCGCGGCGAGATTTGTCTCTGGCTCCAGCGGCGCGCCGTCTGCAAGAAGCCCGCCTTGCAAATTGTAGCCGCTGCCTTCGATGCGGATATCCGCCTGCTCTGGCAAGACGAGGATGGACGCGGTCATTTCGTTCCTGGTCAATGTGCCGGTCTTGTCTGAACTGACGACGCTGACCGAACCGAGCGTCTCGACAGCGGGCAAACGGCGGATCAAGGCGTTGCGTTTGACCATGCGGTTGGCGCCCAGCGACAAGCCAATCGTGACCATGGCCGGCAGCCCCTCTGGCACAGCCGCCACCGCCAGGCTTATCGCGATGAGAAACATCTGCTCGGCGGGGATGCCTTGTACGAAGAAGCCGACAAAGAAAACGATGGCGACCACAATCAGAGCTGCTGTCGCCAAAATGCGCCCCAGCTGGTTCAAGCGCCGCTGCAAAGGCGTGGGGCCTGCCTCGACTTGCAGCAGCATGGTGGCGATATTGCCGATCTCTGTGCGCAAGCCTGTCGCCGTCACGAGCAACTCTCCGCGACCATAAGTCACTTCTGTGCCCATGTAGGCCATATTGTTGCGGTCGCCCAACGCGGTAGCCGCTTCGCCCAAAAGCGCGTCAATCTGCTTGTCCACCGGCAGCGACTCGCCGGTCAGCGCGGCTTCTTCAACGCGCAGGTTGACCACCTCAATCAGCCGGCCATCGGCTGGCACGCGGTCGCCTTCTGCCAAGAGAACAATATCGCCCGGCACCAGGTCTTCGGCGCTGATTTCCAGGACTTTCCCGCTGCGCCGCACGCGCACCTGTGGCACTTGCAGCCGGCTCAACGCTGCCAGCGCCTGTTCGGCTTGATATTCCTGATAGATGCCCAACAAGGCATTCAGCGCAACGATAGCCAGAATGACGATGACATCGGTGGCTTCTCCCAGCAGCGCAGATATCAAGGCGGCCACAATGAGGATGATGACCATGATATCGGTGAATTGCGCCAGGATCAGTTGCGCCCAATTTACGCCTTGGTCGCTGGGCAGGGCGTTGCTGCCATGCGCTTCGAGACGCGCTTGCACAGCTTCTGGCGGCAAGCCCAGTCTCTTGTCTGTGCCGAGCTGCTGCAGAGCCACAGCTGCGCTTTGCCGATAGGCTTCGGAACTTGCCGACTGCGGGTTCATAGGCTGGACAGTCTTGTCTTCGCTTTCGCCACTGCGCAAACAAGAGTCTAGCGCAGGTTGGCCCCTCGTTACCCCCGAATAATTGGTGGGAAGCGCAATAATGCCTCCTTCGCAATGCCCTGTAACCGTCCGCTCGCCCGCAGATCCAAGCGCCATTGCGCTATTGCAAATTCGGCGATATCGCTTTACTGTTGCGTACCTGTTTCGTTGGCTAGCTGTAGACTATTGTATGAGCCACGGCATGAAAACGATCGATCTGCGCAGCGATACTGTTTCGCATCCCACGCCTGCCATGCGCGAGGCGATGGCGAAGGCGGCTGTTGGCGACGATGTCTATCATGATGACCCGACAGTCAACCAGCTGGAGGCGGATGCGGCGGCGCTGCTGGGCAAAGAAGCGGCCGTCTTTGTAAGCAGCGGCACCCAAGGCAATCTCTGCGCGTTGCTGGCACATTGCGGACGGGGCGACTCCATCCTCGTCGGCGATACTTCGCATATATTTCGATATGAGCAGGGCGGCATGGCGCAGTTGGGCGGTATCCTCCCCCATACCGTGCCGGTTCAAGCCGATGGGACATTGGGTCTGGACGACCTCCAGGCTGCCATCAACCCTGACGATGAACATATGCCGGTGACACGTTTGGTGGCTATCGAAAATACGCACAATGCTGCGGGTGGCATCCCCCTATCGGCTGAATACACGGCGCAGGTGGCAGATTTTGCGCGGCGCAATCGCCTACGTTTTCATATTGATGGCGCGCGCATCTTCAACGCGGCTGCAGCTTTTGATGTCGAAGCGAAAAGCCTGGCAAAAGACGCGGATTCACTGACCTTTTGTTTGTCGAAAGGCCTATGCGCGCCGGTTGGATCGGTGCTGGTGGGCGATGCCGCTTTTATCAGACGAGCCCGCCGCGCGCGCAAGGTCTTGGGTGGCAGTATGCGCCAGGCCGGCATCCTGGCTGCAGCTGGCTTGATCGCCTTGCACGAGATGCGGCTGCGGCTGCGCGACGACCACGACAATGCCCAATTGCTGGCGGAAGGCTTGAGCGAAATCCCTGGCCTAAAGATACGAAGCCAGAGCACCAACTTCGTCTTTTTTTCGCTGCGTGCTGCGGCTGATGTCACTCCGCAAGAGTTGGCGAAGGCTCTGCGCGAAGACCACCAGATTTTGATTTCGCCCTATGGCGGCGACCAGGGACAATTTCGTTTGCGCACCCATTATTGGATCGACCGTGCGGCAATTGACAAAGTCGTGAAGGCAGTGGGCGCGCTTTTGTCATGATGCCCGAAGCGCCTTTCGACCCGCTTCAACACATCCGTGGCGAAGACGATGCCGACGCGAGCGAAACGCCGCCAGAAAGCCAGCCGCCGTCGCGAACCAGGACAGCCGCCCGCATCCAGCAGCGTGGCGCGACCGACCCCTTCTTTGGCTTCATCATCGCCGCCGGTTTGAGCATTGGCTTGACGCCCCTGCTACCAGAAAGCGTCGAGTTCCGTTATGCGCTGGCTTGGGGAGCGCTGGCTGGCGTGAGCGTTTTGAGCTGGCTGCTGGGCAATATGGAGCGCATAAGCCAGGAGAATCCGGACGATATCGGTTGGGGCATGCTCTTCGGCGTCCTGCTGGGCATCCCTTTTCTGGTCTTCCTCAGCGAACATGTGCTCGCGCCGACCGCCGACCGCCTGTTTCCCGAGATGTCGCCGGGCAGCCTGCTGGCTTTCCTGGTCTTTGTCATGCCGCTGGCCGAGACCTTGTTCTTTCGTGGCTTGCTGCAGGGGCAGTTGGCATTTTGGATCGTCGGCTTGCTGGCCACGCTGTGGAATATCGTGCTCTTCTTCCCGGTGATGTGGGAGTCAGTGACCCTGCTGCCGGCGGTATCGGCTGTGATTATCGCGCTGCTCTTGATGATGAATTGGCTTTATGTATATGTGCGGATGCGCAACGGGCTGGCTGCTGCCTGGATGTGCCAGATCGTTGCCAACCTGATTATCTTTTATGTGCCATCGCTCTAAAAGGGCGCGTTTATTCCGCCAGATGTTCCAGCGGGTCGGGCTTGGGCAATGGTTTGAAAAATCCCGCCAGGAATACGAGCACCAGCCCAGACAAAAATCCACCAATATGCGCCCAGTGCGCGACATCGGTTTCTATGCCGACCCAGCCGATCTGCTGCAAGATATCCATCAACAGCCAATAGCCCAGGAACAAATAAGCTGGCAAATTGACCGACCAAACGAAGGGGCGGAAGAAGCCCAGCATGGTCTTCACTTTGGCGCCAGGTTTGATGACCAAGAAGCCGCCCATCACCCCTGCCACCGCGCCACTCGCGCCGATGACCAGCCCCGTATCAGAAATGCTGCAGGCCGGATTGCCCAGGGCGATGTGCGCCAAGGTCGCCATAGCGCCAAAACCCAGAAACGCCAGGACAAACTTCAGGCTGCCCAGATAGCGCTCGACCAGCCCCCCGAACAGATAGAGGAACCACATATTGGCCAGCACATGGGCGATGCTGCTGTGCAAGAACAAGCTGCGGAAGCTGTCCAAGGTCGTGGTCAGCAGCGATTGTTCGCCGATTTTGCAAACTTCTAGCCCATAATTGCGCAGCGCTTCCAACAAGAAGCCGTCGCCGCGCGCGTCGACAGAAAGCTCCCACAAGAACACCAGCAGATTGATGGCGATAAGCGCCAGAGCCGCTTTGGGGATCGTCTTGTCGCGGCCTACGACTGTTAGGGGAAACATGGCACATCCCTGAAACGTTTCTGAATGCCTATACGATAGCACGGCGACGCGGTTTCGCGCAAGTTTATCGAATGGCAGGGCGTGGTGATTTTGTGGAGTTGACAACCCTGCCCTCATAATCTGGCAAGGGGAGCGCTAGTACGCTTTGAAGTCTCTCGGGGGGTGCTACTACGAACTGAAGTCCCTCCCTCTTTATGGGGGAGGGATTTAGGGTGGGGGTGGGGGGCGGCATGTCCCCGATTCTCACCACTCCCGATACACCCGTGGCGGCGGAATGTACAGGGACAGCAGAAAGATCAGCGCCAGCCCAGCGATGAAGCCGCCGACATGTCCCCAGTGCACATTGATGCGCGGCGCGACTGAGCCCACCTGGTAGAAGAACTGCAGGAAGAACCAGTAAATCAGATAGACCCAGGCTGGCACATCCGCATCATATTTGAAGACCGAAAGCACGATGATTTTAGACTTGATGCGCGCGGTGGGGAACAAAAACAGAAACGCGCCGATGATGCCCGATATCGCCCCGCTCGAGCCGACCATGACCTGTGGCTCTGGACAACCGCCCGCGCCAAAGAACAACTGCCCGAGATGCCCGCCGAAGCCAACCAGCAGATAAAATGCCAAGAAGCGCAGGCGCCCCAGGTGCTCTTCTATGCGCGATCCAAAGACATAGAAAATAATCAGGTTGGAGGTTAGATGCACGAAGCTCATGTGCAAGAAAATGCTGCGCGCGCCGTCCAGCAAGGTCTCGGTCAGTGGCTGTCCAAACACCGCGCAGACATCCAGCGCATAGTTGCGATACACTTCTTCCAGCGGCAGCCCGCCCAGGAATGCATAGGCGACGATGAGGGCAAAAGTGGCGACATTGCCGACCGTGACGAAGAAGGCCACATAGGGTCGGTAGGCTGTTGTGCCGACGATTTTATAAGGGATCATCTCGCCAAACCCATCACAACTTGCAGGCAAAGCCTAGCACAGGGGTTGGCGGTGGGGCAAATCGCCTAGCGCTCGTCCAGGGGCAGCCAGGGCAAATCGCGCGGACCCACATAATTGGCTTTGGGACGGATCAGCCGCCCGCCCATCTGCGCGATAACATGTGCTGCCCAGCCGGCAATGCGCGCCATGGCAAAGAGCGGCGTGAACATATCGACATCCAGATCGAGCGTGTACAGGGCGATGGCGCTGTAATAATCGACATTGGGGTAGAGCTTGCGCTGGATAAAGTACTCATCGGCGCGGGCGGTCTCTGCCAGCTTGTCGGCGATATCAAACCATTTTCGGTTGCCGCTGTTTTCTGCCAGCGCTTTCGCCTGCCGCTTGAGGATGGCCGCGCGGGGGTCGGGCGCTTTGTAGACGCGGTGGCCGATGCCCATGATGCGCCGCTTGCCCGATTTGATATTCGCCTCGAACCAAGGCACAACATTGTCCACTTCGCCGATTTCCAGAAACATGTTCATGGCTGCGGAGTTTGCGCCACCATGCGCAGGTCCTTTCAGAGCGCCGATGCCGGCCACGATCGCGCTGTGCATATCCGAGCCAGTCGCAGTGACCACGCGCGCCGCAAATGTGCTGGCGTTCATGCCGTGCTCGGCCAGCAGCACCAGATAGACATCCAGCGCGGCGCTGGCGGTCGCGTCTGGCTCTTCGCCACTCATCATATAGACGAAGTTCTGCGCGACACCCAGGTCGCTGCGTGGTTGTAGGGGCGTTTGGCCGCGTACGATGCGCATCCAGGCTGCGCAGATGGTCATGATTTGCCCGGTCAAGCGCAGGGCTTTGCAAGCAGCCACATCTTTGTCGAGCAGGTTTTCCGCATCGGCATCAAAAGCCGCAAGCATGGAAACAGCTGTGCGCAGGGCGGCCATGGCCGAGGTAGCTTTGGGCAGCGCCTGCAGCATGGCAATGACCGCGTCGGGGATGGCGGCATTGGCGGCGATGGTCGCGCGCAGTTCTGCATATTCCTGGCGCGTTGGCAGCCGCGAGTGGAAGAGCAGAAACAAGACTTCTTCAAATGTGGCGTTTTCGGCAAGGTCTTCAATTCGATAACCGCTGTAAATCAATTCGCCCACACTGCCGTCTACAAAGCTGGTTGTGATATCGGCAACGGCGATGCCTTCCAAGCCACCTTGATACGCCATCTGCGCTTTCTCCTTGCGTGCCGCGTTTGTCAAAACACAATGCGCGCTAGTATAGCACTCGCCAACCATGCGGACAATATGGATAAACTGGCGTTGCCAGGCCGTGTTTTTCCTGCTAGGCTATGCAGTATGTATGCTTCCCAGGCAGTTGTGGCCGCCAGACAAACCGGGGCGAAATGCGCCTGTCTTTGTTGCTGTGCCCGAGCCACTCGCTGCATGGGAGAGCGCGCCGTCTGACTTTTTCGCGGAAACAAGCACCGGTCAGAACACGAGGAGCTAACCCAGAGCGGTTGGCTTTTTTGTTTTATGGGGAAAGCCACCAGGGCAAAAACATGGTCATTCACATCAGTCACGAATTGCAGCGCGAAATTGCCGAACAATTGGAAGCCACCTATCCCAACGAAGGCGGCGGTTTCTTGCTGGGGCAGGGCGCAGCCGACCAAATGCAGATTGTCGACATCGTACAAGTGGACAATGTCTTTGCAGAAGCCGAGCAGCATCATCGCTATGCCATGCGCCCACAAGACTGGATGCGCCTGGAAGACCTGGCAGACGAACGCGGATTGAGCCTGGTCGGTTATTATCACAGCCATCCAGACTCGTCAGCCGTGCCTTCGGAATACGATCGCGAGCATGCGCTGCCCAATTTCGTTTATATCATCACCGCGGTGATGATGGCGCGGGCAAACGACATGCGCGCCTGGCAATTGCGAGCCGACCGCAGCGCCTTTGCAGAGTTAGCGCTGGAGAACCATTTGCAACCACAGCGGCGAGGCGCTGACTCCGCCCAAGACGCGTAAGATTCTGTCCCTGAATGTCGTATAGAAAGCGTAACCGCATCACAAGCTCTTGGAGAGACTCATGGCAAAAATCCGCATACCCACGCCACTGCGCGCCTTCACAGACGGCGAAGCCAGCATAGAGGTCGCTGGCGGCACTGTCGGCGAGGCGTTGTCCAATCTCGTGGAACAACATCCCGACTTGCGCGCGCACTTGTTCAACGACTCCGAACTGCGCAGTTTCGTCAACATCTTTCTGGACGATGAAGATATCCGCTTCATGCAGGGCTTGGATACCGAGATCGCTGACGACGACAACCTGCGCATCATCCCCAGCATCGCCGGCGGCAACCCCCCACGCTCCCCCCAAAGCATGGGAGGGAAGCCACTTATAAGTGAGGAGGCGTGACTATGCCAGCATTGCAGCAGCGGCTCGCCGATTTGAGCCATGACGAAGTCAAACGCTACAGTCGCCATGTCATCATGCCCGAGGTGGGTATGGTTGGTCAGCGCCGCTTGAAAGCATCCAACGTCTTGTTGATCGGCACTGGCGGCTTGGGCAGCCCGCTGGCGCTGTATCTGGCGGCGGCTGGCATCGGGCGCATCGGTTTGGTCGATTATGATGTGGTCGATTTCACCAACTTGCAGCGACAAGTGATTCACGGCGTCAGCACAGTCGGCATGTCCAAGCTAGATAGCGCCGCGGCGCGCATGCTCGATCTGAATCCCGATATCCAGGTCGTCAAATACAACGAGCCGCTGACATCAGAAAATGCCCTGCGCATCTTTGGCGAAAGCTGGGATGTGGTCATCGATGGCACGGACAACTTCCCCACCCGCTACCTGGTCAACGACGCCTGCGTAAAGCTGGGCTTGCCCAATGTCTACGGCAGTATCTTCCGCTTCGAAGGCCAGTTGAGCGTATTTTATGGCGAGCAGGGTCCCTGCTACCGCTGCATGTTCCCCGAGCCGCCACCACCCGGGCTCGTCCCCAGCTGTGCCGAAGGCGGAGTCCTGGGCATCTTGCCAGGCACGATCGGCACCCTGCAAGCCACCGAAGCCATCAAACTGCTGCTGGGCATCGGCGAGCCGATGATTGGGCGCATGCTGCTCTTTGACGCGCTGGAGATGAGCTTCCAGACCATCAAGCTGCGCAAAGACCCCCATTGCCCGGTCTGTGGCATCGCCAAAGCAGACATTGAATTGATCGACTACGAGCAATTCTGTGGCATGCCGGCGCACGATCACAGCGAGTTCAGCGTGGCCGCAGACACGGCGGATATCGACATTCAGACCGTCTCAGTCCACGATGTGCGTTCGGCGCTGGAGAACGGCTCGGAAGTGGTCGTCATTGATGTGCGAGACCCGCACGAGTGGGATATCAGCGCTATCGATGGCACCTTGCGCATCCCCAAGCCCGATATCCAGCTGGCGAAGAATGGCATCCAGGCTGGGCGGAAATTGTGGGAAGAGACGGTCTTGCGGCAGATCCCGCGCGACAAAACTCTATATGTGCATTGCCGCAGCGGGGTGCGCAGCGCCGATAGCATCGCCTATCTGTCCGAAGTCGGTTATGACCTGGGCAAGATGTACAATGTCACCGGCGGCATCCTGGCTTGGGCGGACGAGATCGATCCAGCGATGGCGAAGTATTAGTCGCCGAACCAGTCGAAGTTGCCCCTCCCTCATTTTGGGTCGCGTAGACACAGACCAGCGGGGAGGGGTCTGGGGTGGGGGCTAGCTCGGCATCAGCCTCTGCATGACGCCATCCAGCGCGGACTTCGGCGGGCGCATGTCCTGGGCGCGCAGCTTGGCCAGCGGCGTTTCCACCAGTTCTTCGGTCTGCGCCAGCGTCGGGCGCGGCTCTTCGTAGTAGATCAGCCCGGTAGAAAAGACCTGCTCGCGCATGGAACGTTCCAGCACATCAATCGCCATGCGGCGGTTGCGCGGGTCGTGGTCATTTTCCAGCTTTTTCAGGCGGATGAAGCTGCCATCGTGCATCTCCACATCGATGATATCGCCTTCTGCATAGTCGTCGACAGTGATCTCGTCCTGGGCGTGGACATAGTCGGGCGCGAGGATCTGGATCTCGTGCAGCGGGATCTCGTTGTCCTTGCCATAGGGATAGCTCTTGGTCGAGGTCTCGGCATTGTTGAAAGTCACGCAGGGGCTGATGATATCCAGTACCGCTGTGCCCGGATGCCGCACAGCCGCCTGCAGCAGCGCCTGCACCTGCTTGGCATCGCCGCTGAAGCTGCGCGCGACAAATGTACAGCCGGCGATCACGGCTTCCAGCGCCAGGTCGATCGGCGGCATGTGATTCGTCCCGTAATACTTCAGGAATTGTCCCTCGTCGGCGGTCGCCGAAAATTGGCCTTTGGTCAAGCCATAGACGCCGTTGTTTTCGATGATGTAGACGAAAGGCACATTGCGGCGGATGACATGCTTGAACTGCCCCATGCCGATGCTGCCGGTGTCGCCGTCGCCACTGATGGCGATGCAGGCCAGGTCGGTATTGGCCAGCATGGCACCCGTCACTACCGAAGGCATGCGCCCGTGCAGTGCGTTGAAGCCGTGCGAGCCGCCCAAAAAGTACGCTGGAGTTTTGCTTGAACAGCCGATGCCGCTGACCTTGATGATGTTGTGCTGGTCCAAGCCCAACTCATACGCCATGCTGATCAGTTGGTTGGAGATCGAGTCGTGCCCGCAGCCGGGGCAGAGCGTGCTGGGTTTGCCCCGGTATTCGGTTCGCTTCAAGCCCAGTTGGTTTACGCGTGGCGGCATGATTAACCCTCCTGCTCTATGAGGTTCTGGTAGATCCAGCTTGGCGTCATGGGCAGCCCATCGCCCAGCGCCAACGGACGCACATGCGAGATATTCTCGGGATGTTCCAGGCGGATGAGCTGCGTCAACTGCCCATCAAAGTTGTTTTCGATGACGAATATGCTCTTGTGCGCATCGATGAAGTCGCTGACAGAAGGCGCCAGGGGCAGCGCCAACACGCGCAGGTAGTTGGTTTCGATGCCTTCGTTTGCCAGCCAGTCGCGCGCTTCGCGGATGGCTTCATCGTTCGTGCCAAATGTGATGATGCCGATATCGGCTGCGCGCCCGTCGTCAATGATCGGTTGTGGCAGCAGGGCGCGCGCGGTATCCATCTTCAGGCGCAGGCGCTGCATATTCTCGATCCAGTCATCGCTGCGTTCGCTATAGGTCGCCATCTCATCGTGGCCCGTCCCGCGCGCAAAATACGCGGCGAATGGATGCGCCGTGCCCGGCACAGTCCGATAGGGGATGCCATCGCCATCGACATCCAGGTAGCGCCCCCATTTGCCATGGTCGTCAATGAAGGCGCGCAACGCATTTTCATCCAGCCGCTTGCCGCGATTGATGGCTTCGTCCGGATAGTCGAATGGGTCGCTCAGCCAGTTGTTCATGCCCAGGTCGAGGTCGCTGATGACAAAGACCGGCGTTTGCAGAGCCTCGGCGATATCGAAGGAGCGCCAGCCAAATTCAAAAGCTTCTTTCAGGTTGCCGGGCAGCAGGCAAATCTGACGGCTGTCGCCATGTCCCAGAAAGTGAGTGAAAAGCAGGTCGCCCTGGCTGGTGCGCGTGGGCAAACCGGTGCTCGGTCCCATGCGCGTGATATTCCAAAACACAGTCGGGATCTCGGCGAAGTAAGCCAAGCCCGCGAATTCTGCCATCAGGCTGATGCCGGGACCACTGGTGCTGGTCAACGAGCGCGCGCCAGCCCAGCCCGCGCCGGTGATGATGCCGGCCGCCGCCAATTCGTCTTCGGCTTGCACGATGGCGATGGTGTTTTCGCCAGCTTCCGTTTGACGCAGGTTGCGGAAGCCGATGATGCCATCTACAAAGCTGGTCGATGGCGTGATGGGATACCAGGCCACGACATTGACGCCGCCGAAAACTGCGCCCAGCGCGCCAGCATCGTTGCCCGTCATCATGATCTTGCCTTGCGTGCCATCCATGCGCTCAAAATGGTAGGGGTCGCTCTTGACGATAT
Organism: Anaerolineae bacterium; assembly: GCA_022824565.1. Classification (GTDB taxonomy): domain Bacteria; phylum Chloroflexota; class Anaerolineae; order Aggregatilineales; family Phototrophicaceae; genus UBA6055. The sequence continues at coordinate 50,353 of JAJDZQ010000092.1, forward strand.
GCTCCGCCGTCCAGTCATAGGCCAGTTTGATGACATCGTGATTCATCCGGGCTGGCTTTTCACGCCCTTTGAAATTGTCCAGCAGCACCTGGTAAATCAGGTCGAGTGGAATATCGAAGAGTTGGGCGACAGCGCCGACATAGGTCATGTTCTCCACCAGCTTGCGGAATGCCGAAGGCACAGTCGCCTGCCGCATCAGCTTCGTGACCGGAATGACATAATAGGAAATATCATCCCGCTGGCGGATGATGCGAGCGATTTTGTCGGTGGTGATGCAGACGCCGCCCGGTGGCAGATTCATCACATCTTCGGGCGCTGTGTCGTTGTTGTAGGCGACCACGACCTCGGTGATATCCTTGCGGGCTGTATAGCCTTCTTTGCTGGCGCGAATGGTGTACCAGGTTGGCAAGCCCTTGATATTGGAAGGGAAGAGGTTCTTGCCGTTGACCGGGATGCCCATACGAAAGAGCGACATCACCAGCACATTGTTGGATGTCTGGCTGCCAGAGCCATTTTTGGTCGCCACCGAAAAAGCGAAGTCGTTGCATATCGGTGCGCGCTTGTCTAGCGTTTGGTGGGTTTCTGTCTGGATTGCCATGAGGTTTACGCAGTGGGTTGCGCCTCACTCCTTTCGCAAAAGTGATACCGGATCGTTTCTCGACGCCACCAGGACGTCACTTTCCTGCTGCCACGGGGCTGGGTCGCGTTCGTGCCACAACAGCCGCGTGTGTTCGATAAATGCCTGCCGCGCAAAGTCAAATTCGCCGGCGCGGATGAGCTGCAAGATGCGCGCATGATAATCCCAAACGCGCCGCAGATAGCCATAGTCCATATACCGGTTGACGCCAACTTCTTCGTACAAATCCCAATAGGCTTCCAATATGCCCAGCACAAAGGCGTTGTCCAGGCGCTTAAAAACACCCAGGTGGAAGCGGCGGTGCTCTGGGTTGGGGATGTGAATGGGCGGAGAATCCAGCTTGTTGTTGGCGCTGTCGATGCAGGCTTGCATGTCCGACAAGTCACTGGCGGTGAGCAAAGCGCAGGCTTCGTTCCAATAGGCAGCTTCGACATGATTGCGCAGCGATGCAAAAGACTCAAAACGCTCGCCACAAGCCAGGGCATACAGCGCGCTCAGACGCACAGCCGGCGTGAAGTTGTAATCTTTGACGCGCGTGCCCCGCTTGCTGCGCACTTCCACCCAGCCCAGCGCCCGCGCCACTTCCAGCTGCTCGCGCACTTTATTGGCGCTCATGTCCAGGTGGGTATCAGCCGTCAGTTCCTGGATGGAAGGCAGTCGGTCGCCTGGCTGGTAACCCTGCCGCACAATGTAATTCAGGAAGTCGGAGCCGAGATTGATATCGAGCATTCGTAGGATGAAACCGATGATTGCCGTGTCTATATTTATTCTATCAGTAAGACAGCAAAATGTCAAACGCGGTTTCGGGCGTTCTTCAAGGCAATCTCATCACATACTTTGCCACCTAGTACACCGAGTTGAAGGAGGTCACCGAGCGTTTATCATACTCATTTCCCTCAAAATAACTGCGCTTTGGGGAAACGGTGGCGAGGATGCGTCACCACTTGACGCTATCAGATTGCCAGACCTTGCTTTTTCTCAGCACAAGCCCCGGCGGCACATCGCAAACTTTCTTCTGTTTTCTCGGTGCACTCAAAGCTGCTCGGTGAACTCGGTGCTAAAGCGTTTGCGATATTCTCATGGCACAAGGCTTCGTTATGAAGCGATAGCGCTGGGGCATTCTTATGCGGAACTTGTGCTGCGAGTCAGCCGCGCAGCCGGCGCATTCTCTCGGCCGCTCGTTCCAAGGTCTCGTCGCTCTTGCAAAAGGCAAAGCGCACATGATTTTCGGCATGCTGGCGATGGCGCGAGCTGAAAAATGCCGAAGGGGGGATGGTCGCCACGCCAATCTCTTCGATCAAGTGCTTGCAGAACTGGACATCGTCCCCGTCGAACACCTGCGAAAAGTCGCCCATGATGAAGTAGGTGCCTTCGGGCTGCATGGCGCTCATGCCTGCGGCGTCGATCACCTGCATGACCAGGTCGCGCTTGCGGCTATAGAGCGCCTGGTATTCTTCATAATAGTCGCTGCCCAGCGTAAAGGCGTAGGCAGTCGCCACCTGCGTCGGGTGGTTGGTGGCGAAAGTGACAAACTGGTGCGAACGCCAAACGCCGGTTATCAAGTCCGGCGCGCCATACACCCAGCCGATTTTCCAGCCGGTCATGCCGAAGGTTTTGCCCGCGCTGCCTATGGTCACCGTGCGCTCGAACATGCCGGGCAGCGAGGCGATGGCGATATGCTGATGCCCTTCGAAAAAGAGATGCTCGTATACTTCGTCCGAGATGACGATGACATCGTGCTGGATGCACAAGTCGGCCAGCAGCTGCAATTCTGCTCGGTTATAGACCCGGCCAGACGGGTTGTTGGGCGTATTGAGCAAAAGCGCCCGCGTATTGTCGTTGAAGGCGGCGCGCAACTCGTTTTCGTCGAATGTCCAGTTGGGCGGGTGCATCGGCACATACACCGGCACGCCACCCGCCATCTGGACGCCCGGCACATAGCTGTCATAGTAGGGCTCGATGATGATGACTTCATCGCCAGGGTCGACCAAGCCCATGATCGCGCTGAAGACGCCTTGGGTCGCGCCGGCTGTCACGATGACGCCGTTTTCGGGGTCAACAGGTAGCCCATAGAAGACCTCGGCATGACGGGCGACGCCTTCACGCAAGGCTGGCAAACCCGGGCTGGGCGCATATTGATTGACCGAGTCGCTGCGCAGGGCTGCGACCGCCGCGTCAATGATCTCTTGCGGACCATCAAAGTCGGGGCGGCCCTGCCCCAGGTTGACTGCCTGGTGCTGTGCAGCCAACTGGTTGATTTCGGTGAAAATCGTCGTGCCAAAAGGAGCGACGCGCTTGGCAAATGTAGGCATAGGTCGCATCTCGCTATGCTGTGAGCAACTGTCGCGACACTATAGCACAGGCTTGCCACACAGGCACAGAGTCACCGAGGCATTGGCTGGTCTTGGGCACTCAAAAAGGTCTACCCCACCCCCCAGCCCCCTCCCCGAAGCATCAGGGAGGGGGAGCGCATGTGCGGGTCTACCCCACCCCCAAGCCCCCTCCCCGAAGCATCAGGGATGGGGAAGCAAAAAAGGTCTTATCCTCAGCTCTTTATGGGCGAGGGATTTAGGGCGGCGGTATAGAGGACGATACAAGCTTCATCCTTGCGGCGCGGGCTCAGGACTTGCCAAAGCCGCAGCCGCCAATTCCTTGCCGCGTTGGAAGTAGGGCAGGTCGGCGCGCGCCTTGACGAAGCGAAAATAGAGCCGCCGCCCCGCCTGCAAGTCGCGCAGCTGCCGCCAGTGCCGCTGATGTTTGACCGGCTTGCCATCGCGCGTCCGCCAGCCCTTTGCCAGCCAGCCCGCCAGCCACAGATTCATGCCTTTGGCCAGATATTCCTGCGCTGTGAGCACGGTCGCATCGGCATCCGCGGGCAAGCACTGCAGCGCCGCAATCGCGCCAAGCAAGCTGCCTTCCAGCTCGCTGATGCCGGGCAGGCAACCGTGCATGTGCCGCGCCTCGCCATTTGTGACAATCACCGCGCCCCAGCCGGTCGACCGGCTGCTGCGTTGGTAGCTGGTCGAAAGGTAGATTATGAACGGCGTATCCGGCAGCGGGGCAGGTTGCTGCGCAGGTTTCTGCAGCGCCAGTTTGCTGCGTTCTGCCACCGCCAGTTTGTCGCAACGTTCGTTGAGGGCATCGCCACTGTGCCCCTCGACATAGCGCCATTGGATGTATTGCCCGGCTGTCAGTTCGTGGAATTCGCGCCACAGGGCTTGGTTGGCTTTTGCTTTCTTTGCGCCGCGAGCGATATCTATGACATAACGCGAATCGCTGACCACAGTGACTTTGGCTGGTCGGTCCAGCGCTTTGATGCCTTCGATGACCGCGCGCAACTCCATCTGGTTGTTGGTCGTGTTTTCGCCGCCGCCGCTGATGACAATTTCTTTTAGCAGGGTGCCGCTGTCGTCGCTGGCGCGCAAGATCGCCGCCCAGCCGCCCGGTCGATTTGGAGCGTGAATGTCACATGCGCCATCGGTGTAGATGGTGATTTGCATAGAGCCGCCAACCTGCTGTATGATGAAGGCAGTCTAGCACAGGTGGGCGAAAGCGAAAACGGGCGTGGCGGAAACAGCCGAACTGGGAGAATTGCGTTACGAGGCGCTCCTAAAGATCACGCGCACTATGGGCGGTGTGGCGCTTTCTGGCGCGGTGCCAACGCCCACGCTGGAACTGGCGAAGCAACTGGGCATCTCTATCACCGATGCCTGGATGTGTTTTGATATCTATCGCACCTATTTTGGAAAAGACCTCAAAAAGCAGGATCTCGCGCGCATGCTGCAGACAACCGGCGTGATTTTTCTGGGTGGCGGCATCGCTGGTTATGTCGGCATCCGCCTGGCGCAGGCATTGCTGCACGATTTGCTTGAGCAAATCCCCATCGCCAACGCCATCATCACGGGCCTGGCTTTTGGCAGCTCGACCCTGCTGGTTGGCTTGGCCTGGCTGGCTTTGGTTGAACAGACCTATTTTGCGAAAGCAACTGGCGCAAGCTAGCTTGGCTGCAGCGCCAATTGCCGCAGCGAAAGGGTGCGGATCAACGCCAGCAGCGCCAGCGCCATCGCGCCACCGCCCACGCTGACGAACAAGAAGCCCCCCAAGCCAAACAGAAACCCGCTGCTCAATGTGCCCAGCCCGGCGCAGAACGCCACCAACGTATCGTTGAAACCCGCCACGCGCGTGCGATTTGCGCCACTGAGGGCGTCCGCCAGCATGGATGATCCCGCCACATAGCCGAAGTTCCAGCCCAAGCCCAGCAGAAACAAGCCAGCCAACAGATAGGGCATCTGCGTCGACAGTGGCGCGATGATGGTCGAGGCGATCAAAATCAACGCGGCGATCACCATCATGTTGACACGCCCATAGCGGTCGATTAGATAGCCAGTCAGCGGCGACAATCCAAACATGCCAAAAACATGCACGGCGATCACCAGCGAAACTTCCGAATTGCCGTGGTCGGCCAGGTGCATGTGCCAGGGCGTAATCGTCATGAGCGTGCTCATCACCGTCTGGCAAATGACCATCGACAAGATCGCCAGTTGCACATTGGGCAGGCGCAGCAAGTCGCGCAATCTATCGCCGCCGGCTGCTTTTGCGCTTTCGCTGGGCGCATCTGAATATTGTTGGGCGATCAGCGCTGGTTCCGGGCGCAGCAACAGCCAGGTGATCAACACCGATATGCACAACAGCAGGCTGGCTATGACCCAGGGTCCGGTCGTCAGCTCGCCCATGACATTGGCTTGCGGCATAACTGCTTGCGCCAGTTGCGATTGGGCGAGAACCGGCTCGGCAACAATTTCCAGTCGCAAAAAGCGAGCCAGTTGGCTGCCCGGCTGAATCAAAGCAGGCCCGAAGACCGCGCCGATGGTGCCGGCGAAGACTACGCGGCCGATCATCTGCGCGCGCCGATCGACAGGGAAGATCTCGCCCACGACAAAGCGACTCATCTGCGAGCCACTGCGCGCTATGCCCATGCCTGCCGAGCTGATCAGCAGCAGCGCGAACCAGCCGTTCAGCACCGCCACCAAGCCCAGCAGCGCGCCCAGCAGCCCAAAGCCATAGGCAGTGAGCAAGCCCATGCGCCGTCCATAACGCCCCATGATGATGCCCATGCCATAAGCCATCATCGAATGTGAAAATGTAACCACAGTCGTGGGCATGCCAGCCGCCGCGTCCGAGCCACCCAGGATGCCCGCCGCGATGGAATGCAAGGTGAGGATCGAAATCTGCGCGGCCGAAAACAGACTCTGCGAAACGAAAATCGTGATCAGCAGCCGATGACTGACTCGCAGCGGATAGGCGGAAGTCTCTTTCATTCCGACAAAAAGTTCCGCAGCACCAGCTGCAAAATGCCGCCGTGGCGGTAATAGTCGACTTCGACAGGCGTATCCAGGCGCACAGTGACAGCAAACTGCTTCTGCGCGCCGCTTTCGTCGGTGGCGGTCACCGTTAGGGTTTGCATGGGTTCGACAACATCGGTTATGGGAATGTCAAATGTCTCGTGCCCGTTCAATCCCAGCGACTGGTACGACTCGCCCGCGGCGAATGTCAGTGGCAGCACGCCCATCATGACCAGGTTGCTGCGATGGATGCGCTCGATGCTTTCGGCGATGACCGCTCGAATCCCCAGCAGCATGGTGCCTTTTGCCGCCCAATCGCGCGAGCTGCCCATGCCATAATCCTTGCCAGCCAGCACAATCAACGGCGTGCCATCGGCCTGATAACGCAGCGCCGCCGCATAGATCGACATCTCTTGCATGGTCGGCAGGTAATAGGTCGTGCCGCCTTCGCTGCCCGGCACCAGCAGGTTGCGCAGGCGCACATTGGCAAATGTGCCACGAGTCATTACCCGGTCGTTGCCGCGGCGAGAACCGAAGCTGTTGAAGTATTGCGGGCTAACATCGCGGTCGAGCAGATATTGCCCGGCTGGACCATTGATGGCGATAGCGCCAGCCGGCGAAATGTGGTCGGTCGTAACCGAGTCGCCGCCTTTGACCATGACGCGCGCGCCCACGATCGCTTCAATCGGCGCAGGCTCTCGCGGCAGATCGAGGAAGAAAGGCGGTTCCTGGATATAGGTGCTGCCGTCATCCCAGGCATAGACCGCTTCATCGGTGCTGGGAATGGCATTCCATTGTTCGTTGCCGTCGTAGACATTGGCGTACTGCTCTGCGTACATGCTGGCATCGAGGCTGTTCTGGACTGTGGACAAGATCTCTTCCTGTGAGGGCCAGATGTCGCGCAGATAGACCGCCTCGCCATTCTCAGCGTGTCCCAGCGGCTCGCTATTCAGGTCGATATCGACAGTGCCGGCCAGCGCATAGGCAACCACCAACGGCGGCGAAGCCAAGAAGTTGGCGCGTACATCGGGTCCGATGCGCCCGCCAAAATTGCGATTGCCGCTTAACACCGACGCGGCGACCAGATCGGATTCGTGTATGGCAGCGCGCACCGGCTCGGGCAAGGGACCGCTGTTGCCGATGCAGGTTGTGCAGCCATAGCCGACGGTATGAAAGCCCAGCGCTTCCAAATGTGGCGTCAAACCCGCTTTGTCGAGGTATTCCGTGACGACTTTTGAGCCTGGCGCCAAGCTGGTTTTTACATAGGGTTTGCGGCGCAGCCCTCGCTCAGCTGCCTTCTTCGCCAGCAAACCCGCCGCCACCATGACCGATGGATTGCTGGTATTCGTGCAAGAAGTGATCGCCGCGATCACCACAGAGCCATGTTTTAATTCAGCGCTTTCGCCATTGTTCTGATAGCTGCCGCTGGCATTCACTTGGTCTGCAGCCAGCGCGAAGCCCTGCGGACCGAGCGGCGCTTGCAGCACCCTGTGAAATGTCGGTTTCAAGTCTCGCACCAGGATGCGATCTTGTGGGCGCAGCGGACCAGCCACACTGGCTTCGACCGTGCGAAGGTCGAGCTCCAGGCTGTCGTTATAGGCAGGATCGGCCAGGCTGTCGCTGCGGAAGAGACCTTGTTCCTTGCAATAGACTTCCACCAGGCTTACGAGGTCTTCGCCGCGTCCCGTGCGCCGCAGATAGCTCAATGTCTCGTCATCGACCGGGAAGAAGCCGGCTGTCGCGCCATATTCGGGCGCCATATTGGCGATAGTCGCGCGGTCGGGCAGGCTCATGCTGCTCAAGCCTGGTCCATAAAACTCAACGAATTTGCCGACAACGCCTTTGGCTCGCAGCATTTGTGTCACCACCAGCACCAGGTCGGTGGCGGTCGCGCCTTCTGGCAATTGTCCGACCAGCTTGAAGCCGATGACTTCGGGCATGAGCATATATATGGGCTGGCCGAGCATCGCGGCTTCGGCTTCGATCCCGCCGACTCCCCAGCCCAGCACGCCCAGCCCGTTAATCATGGTGGTATGGCTGTCGGTGCCCACCAGTGTATCGGGCAGCGCCACCAAGCCATCTCCGTGCGCGTCTGCGTAGAGCTGCACGACATTGGCCAGGTATTCCAGGTTGACCTGATGCACAATGCCCGTAGCGGGCGGCACGACCTTCAAGTTTTCAAAGGCTTTTTGTCCCCAATGCAAAAACTCATATCGCTCGCGGTTGCGCACAAACTCCATCTCGGCATTGCGCAGGATCGCATCGGCGCTGCCAAAAACATCGACCTGTACCGAATGATCGATGACCAGGTCGACCGGCACTTGTGGGTTGATCTTTTGCGGGTCGCCACCCAGCCGCCGCATTGCGCTGCGCAGCGCCGCCAGATCGACCAGCGATGGCACGCCGGTGAAATCTTGCAAGATTACGCGGGCGGGGCTGAATGGGATTTCGACCGCGTGATGATTGCGCGCGTCCCAGCCTGCCAAATGCGCCACATCGTCGGCATGAAAGTGCCGCCCATCCAGGTTACGCAGCGCGTTTTCTAGCAATACCTTGATGCTGAACGGCAGGCTGTCGATGTTGCCGATGCCCGCCTGGCGCAGCTTGTCCAGCCGGTAGATCGTTGCTTTGCCGCCAGCAAATGCGACCGTGCTGCGAGCGCCAAATTGATCGTTCATGTCGGGGTTCCCTGCCGCTGCTATGTTTGCAGATGCACCAAGCCAGTGTAGCAGGTATCTGCCCGCTTGCCAGCCTGCCAGTTCCTGGGGTCCAGGGCAATTTACAAAGCGCGTCGCTTCGGTTAGACTGGCGGGCGTCTCGTCCGCAAAATCTGTAAGAGGTGCTGCCGTCCATGGCCAAGAAGACATCCAGCCGTACCCGGGCCGCTCGTCAACGTCGTCAACGCCAGCGCCGCCAAAGCCGCAGCATCCTTCTGCTTGCCGCCATCGTGGTGGTGGCCGTGATCGCGGTTGCCTTCATTGTGGTCAGAAACCAGCCAGTGGATGCCCATATCCCCGACGACTTGTCCGCCGCCTACGTTGGCATCAGCCGCTCCTATTCGCGCGATGGCTATCCGCAGCTGGGCGAGATTGAAGCGCCGGTAACTTTGGAAGAATATGCCAGTTTTGCTTGTCCGGGCTGCCAGCAATTTCATGAGGACAGCCTGGAACCGGTGCTGGAACGCGTGCGGGCCGGGCAGGTGCTTTTCACTTATGTGCCTATGCAAACCGGCAGCATCCCCAATGCGCAGGGAGCATCGCGCGCGGCTTTGTGCGCCGGGCAACAGGGTATGTTTTGGGAGATGCACGACCTGCTATTTGACTGGCAGACGCGCTATGGCAATACGGCTTTTTCGCAAAATCGCTTGCTGGCCGGTGTAGAGGGCTTGGGCCTGCGTCAAAGTCTGTTCACCGGCTGCTTCAATTCCAGCGCGATATCCGCGACTTTGAATGCGGCGCTGAACGAAGAAGTTTCCACAACGCCGACCCTGCGCGTGAATGGCGTAACCCTGGAAGGCGAGCAAGGGCTGCCCTCAAGTGCGACCATCCTGCAAGCGATCGACGATGCCACGCCCGACGACTGGGGGCTGCCGCAAACCCCTCCCGAAGCCGAAGCCGCCGCCGAGCCAGTCTCTGAAGACGCCGCGACCGAAGTTGAAGAAGCCGCCCCCTCGCCGACCGAAGCGGTAGCTGCGCAAGAGCCGACGCTTGAAGCGACGGTCCCGGTAGTACAGCCGACCGATGCGCCGGTGGCAGCCGAAGCGGAAACTAGCGCCGAGGCAACAGCGCCCAGCGATCCCTAAGCGACTTCTAAAAGCCATCAAAACGAAACCCATGCTGCCAGCGATCAAATACTTGCCACAGAGGCATTGAGACACAGAGAAATGCGTTCAGATTAACTTCGGGTGGCTGACAGCTCGC